>CBDUAS010000344.1:0-4919 GCA_965365185.1 uncultured bacterium
GGGCGGAGATGCCGCCCTTCGACGGCACGCAGCCGACATTGAGGCAGTCGCCGCCCATCAGGTGGCGCTCGACTAGCGCGACCCGCGCGCCCAGTCCCGCGGCTCCGGCGGCCGAGACCAGCCCCGCGGTTCCGGCGCCGATGACCACGAGGTGGTAGCGGGAGGCGGGCTCCGGGTTGACCCAGTCCGGCGGGTGGACACTGTCGATGAGCCTGACGTTGTGCTCGTCGGTCGGCTCGATCAACGGGGCTCCCTCCGCGTTCATGTGCAGAACCGTCCCTCTCGACGGGTCCACGATCGCTGGCTGCCCTCTGCCGTCGCCGACGCCACGGCCGGGGTCACCGGGGTGCGTCCGCTTCGGGTGCGGGCGCGTCGGTGACCTGTCGCAACGCCCGGGTGGCAATCCGTGTGACGATGGTGGTGACAATCAAGGTGGCGACAAGACCGATGCCGAGCACGGCATAGTAGCCCGGGCCCCGCTCTGTCGGTGCCCCGCCGGCCACCTCGGCTACCGCGCCGGCGAGTCTTCCGTAGTACACGTACAACAGGGTCCCCGGGATCATGCCGGCGTGCGCGATGACGTAGTCGCGCAGCTTGATGCGGCTCAACCCGAGGGCGTAGTTCAACGCGTTGAACGGAAATACGGGCGAAAGCCGCAGCAGCACGGCGATCTTCAAGCCCTCGTCGCCGATGGCGCGGTCGATGGAGGCGAAGCGCTCGTGCCCCTCGAGCTTCTGCTCCACCCAGGCGCGCGCCACGTAGCGCGACACCAGAAACGCCAGCGTGGCGCCGATCGACGCGGCCACGAACACGGTGACGAACCCCTTGCCGAGGCCGAAGACCGCCCCCGCCGCCAGCGTCAGCAGCGAGCCGGGAACCATCGCCACCGTGGCGGCGGCATAGCCGGCGGCGAACACCAGCGGTCCCCAGAACCCCAGACCCTCGACCCAGGCAACGAAGCGCGGCAGGTAACGCGCCAGATCGTCGCCGAGAAAGAACAGGGCCACGAGGACAACGGCGGCGGCGAGAACCTTCACCAGGCCGCGGCGCTCGCCGTTTCGCGATCTCTCGATGGTGGTTTCGCTCACAGCAGTGCGGGTGGTCATTGAGTGCGTCCGTTTCGCAAGGTGATTCTCGTCTCTGGCGCCGGCTTTTGCCAACGCACTGGATGGTTTGCTGCCGGAGGGCGTGCGGTTTCGGCTGCCGCGGCAATCTCCGCTGACCGGCGCGTGGATCGTCAGCCGGCAGCGTCGCGCAGCGCCTTGTACGCCTTCAAGTGTCGCAACGCCGCGTCCTTGCGGCCGCGGCGCTCGTGCAGTCCGGCGAGATTGTAGTGGGCGTCCGCGTAGTCGGGGTCGATCTGGAGGACCTGCTCGTAGGCCTCGATTGCCGCAGCGGGGCGCCCCTGGTCCTCCAGCAAGACGCCGAGGTTGAAGCGCGCGGTGGCCTCGTCGTCCACGTCGGCCAGGGCGGCACGGTAGTGTCGCTCGGCAGCCTCGAAGTCGGCCCTCTCGTGCAGCAAGCGGCCCAGGTTCAGGTGGGCGTCCGCATGATCCGCGTCGAGCTGCAGGGTGCGGCGGTAGGCGTCGACGGCCTCGTCGGGCGCAGTGAGCTCGAGCTCACAGGCGAGCTCGAACCAGTCCTCAGCCTCGAGCTCCGCTGCGCGATGGCGCGCCTCGGCGGCGGCCCGGCGGGCGAAGGGCGCCGCCCGGGCTGCCAGCCCGGCGACGCCGAAGTTGATCAACGTTTGGCCCGATTCGGGGTTCCACACCTCGTCGCCCGACTGCACCAGCACCTCGCGGCCGTCGGCGAAGATGTGCACTCCGGTCAGCGGTCGACCACTGGGTAGCTGCTCGCGGACCTTGTCCAACGCCGCGCGCACCCGCCGGGTCGGGATGTCGGCGTCGATCAGCCCCTTGGCGGTGCGCAGCAGCACCAGGTCCTGAAACGAAAAGATCTGTCCACCGCCGCGACCGCGGCGTGGCGACACCAGGCCGTCATCGACGAACCCTTTGATCTGGGCCGGGCTGAGGCCAAGCATGGCGCTCACGTCGCGCCGCGTGTAACCGGAAGGTGCGGATCGGGAGGCGGCTATGTGCGTGTCGTCTTTCGCTTCTTACCGCCGGCGGCCACGGCGCGCTTCTTCTTGGCGGCCTTCTTGCGGGGCGCTCGCTTGGGCGGCTTGCGCTTCGCCTTCGCGGTCTTCTTCGCCGGCGTCTTGGCGGTCTTCTTCTTGCTGGCCTTCTTCGGTGTCTTCGGTGAAGCGGCGGTCTCGTCGTCGTCGAGGCTGGCCTTGAGCGCCTCCATCAGGTCGATGATCTGTGCCTTGGGCTCCTCGCGGGGCGCCAGCGTCATCTCCTGGCCCTCGACCTTCTGGCGGATGGCCGCCATCATCTCGCCCTTGACCTTGTCGGAGTACTTCTCCGGTTGGAACGTGTCGGTGGCGATCTGATCCACGAGCTTGACCGCCAGCTTCATCTCGTCCTCGCTGACCTCGGCGCTGCCCAGCGGCACCTCGGAGAAGGCACGTATCTCGTCGTTATAGCGCAGTTGCTGCAGGATCAGCCCTTCCCTGAACGGCCGCACCAGCACCAGGTAGTCCTTGCCGCGGGCGGCGTACTTCGCCAGCGCCGCACGCCCGGTGTCTTTCATCGCCTCGGCGAGCAGCCGGTACGGTTTCTCACCGCCCTGGTCCGGCCCCAGGTAGTAGGCCTTTTCGAAGTGGATCGGGTCCACCTGGGCGAGGGGGACGAACTCGGTGATCTCGATGGCGTGGGTGGCACGCATCTCCATCGCCTTGAGCTCCTCCGGGGTGAACAGAACGTACTGGTCCTTGGCAAACTCGTAGCCCTTGACCAGCTCATCGCGGCCGACCAGCTCGTCGTCGGTCGGGCAATAATATTGATACTTCACCCGTGTGCCGCACTTCTCGTGGATGAAGTTGAGCGAGATCGAGGAACTGCTCTCGTTGGTGGAGTACAGCTTTACCGGGATAGCAACGAGCCCGAAGGCTACCGTTCCCGAGGCGATGGGTCGCGTGGCCATGATGTTCGTCCGTGGAGAGCGCGCCGCCGGCACGGCTTCGATGTGGGCTGGGCTGCGTCCTGGGCGGGTGCTCCGGCCCGCCTTCGACCTTGCAGCAGGGCGTCGGGGGGCTCCCGCGAGGGGGAAGCGTCAAAGTCCGGGAGCCCCCCGACTCGCTGCTGAATGCCCGGGCCATGGTCGCCCGAGCACGGGCCCGTAGTCTAGCATTCACGATCGGATGGCTGCCAGAGACCGCAACGAAAGCACGCGATTAACCAGATATCGCGAAAAGCGCGCACCAGAACGCACTCCTGAGCCGTTCGGTTACGATGCTACGGCGGGGGCCGGGCAGTTCGTGGTGCAAAAGCACGCCGCCACCCGCTTGCACTACGACCTGCGGCTGGAGTACCAGGGCGTGCTGTTGTCGTGGGCCGTGCCGCAGGGGTTCTCCCTCGATCCCGCCGTCAAGCGGCTGGCGGTGCAAACCGAAGATCATCCCCTCGAGTACGCCGATTTCGAAGGCGTGATCCCTGCCGGCAACTACGGCGCCGGCGCCATGATCGTGTGGGACAAGGGGTCGTTCGTCGCCGTCGAGGACATCGGCGAAGGCCTGAAGACGGGCAAGCTGCTGGTCGAGTTGCGTGGTTACAAGCTGCGCGGCGAGTGGGCCCTCGTGCGCACCAAGCCCAGCGTGCGCAAGCGCTCTTCGAGTCTCGGCGCCGAGACAAAGCACGAGTGGCTGCTGATCAAGCACCGTGACGCCTGGTCGCGAGACGATGCCGACGGTGGGGCCGAGACCTTCGACGAGGCATCGGTGCTGTCGGGCCTGACGGTCGAAGAGCTCGCCGCCGGGGATGATCCCGGTGCCGAGGTCCGCGCCACCCTCGAGGAGCTGGGCGCACCGCGCCGGGAGCTGCGCGGCGAAGACGTCGAGCTGATGCTGGCGACGGTCGCCGAGACGCCGTTCTCGCGCCCCGGCTGGCTGTTCGAGCTCAAGTACGACGGCTATCGGCTCCTGGCCGAAAAGCGCGAGGGTCGTGCCCGGCTGTACTACCGCAGCGGCGCGCTGGCCACCGACGTCTTTCCGGAGATCGCCCGCGCGGTCACGGCGCTGCCGTTCGATCGGTTCATCCTCGACGGCGAGGTCACGGTCCCCGACGAGACCGGCAAGCCCAGCTTCTCCCGCCTGCAGAAGCGCGGCCGCTTGTCGCGCATGCCGGACATCACGGCGGCGGCGGTGGCGCTTCCGGCGGCCTACTTCTGCTTCGACCTGCTGGCGTTCGACGGCTTCGACTTGCGGCCGCTGCCGCTGGAGGCGCGCAAGCGGGTGCTGGTGCGGTTGCTGCCACGACGCGGCTCGTTGCAGTACGCCGATCACGTCGAGAAGCGCGGCAAGGCGCTCTACGACCAGGTCGTGAAGATGGGGCTCGAAGGGCTGCTGGCGAAGCGGGCGGGCGCCCGATACCGGGGCGGCCGCAGCTCGAGCTGGCAAAAGATCCGTGCCGAAAGGACCGACGACTTCGTCATCGTCGGCTTCACGGCGCCCCAGGGCATGCGCACGGGCTTCGGTGCGCTGCACATGGCGGCTTACGCCGGGGACGAGCTCGTCTACGTCGGCCGTGTCGGCACCGGGTTCACCGACCGGCAGCTCGAGGATCTGGCGCGCGAGCTCGAGGCCGCGGCACTCGGGGGAGTCGACGCGCTCGACATGGCCGGTCCGATCCCCGACGACGAGGGCAGCACCTGGGTCGAGCCGGCGCTGGTCGGCGAGGTGCGCTACAAGGAGATCACCGAGGACGGTCACTTGCGGCAGCCGGTGTTCCTGCGGCTGCGCGACGACAAGGAGCCGCACGAATGCTCGTTGCAGGCGGCGGCCCGGGGCGCCGCCGCCGGCT
>CBDUAS010000345.1:0-4918 GCA_965365185.1 uncultured bacterium
CTCGCCGGGCCGGCGGCGCTATTCCCCCTGCGACCGGCACCGATGTTCCGGGAGTTCACCCAGGTGCGTGCCGCGTGGGGAGACACGACCGAACCCAACCCGCCGTTCGGCGCCACGCTCACCTATCACCTCGGCGAGCCACCTCCGACGGGCGCACAGCTCGTGCTCACCATCACCGACGCCGGGGGCGAGCGAGTTCGCCGCCTGGCGTTGCCCGACACCACCGGAGTACAGCGCATCACCTGGGACTTGCGCCGGGATCCCCAACCCGCCGGCCCTGCGCGGAGCGGCGGTGGAGGTGGAAGGCGTGGCGGCCGACCGCGGCAAGGAGAGCTCGTGGCAACCGGGCGCTACACGGCCACCCTCGGGCGTTTGCAGGGCGAGGTGGTCACCCCGCTGGGTGAGCCACAAGCCGTCCTGGTCGTGCCGCTGGAGCGTTGAACGCGGCTACATCTCGATCAACCCGGCGATCCTCAAGATCTCCAGGTAGTTGAGGACAGCCTGCAGGTCGGAGGGCGTACGGAACTGGGCGTCGAGGGCCTTCTTGATGTCCAGAGCGCTGTTGTTTCCGTCGATCAGGAGCTGCAGCTCGCTGGTGCTGGCGATCTCGCCGCGCCCGACCGGATACCTGGCGGCCTCCTCCTCCGGGACCGCGGCGATGTGCTCCTGGTAGCCTCCGTAGCCGTTCGCCTTCACCAGGTCGGTCTGGCGCGGGACAATCGTCGTCGCCCGTTGCTCCAGATCCGTCAGCTCGAGGGTGGCGGGGGCACAGCCGAGCTGGTCGGCAACGGCCCGCATGTGCACCGCGAGCGCTTCCATGTGGGCCTCGGCGACGGCCTCGACCGTGCTCTTCATCTCCGCCACGTAGGCGGCAACCGCGGCCTCGTCGGCGGCCAGCTCGAGGATCGTGTCCAGCGTGTTGAGCTCGTTGGTCAGCGCCGACGAGACCAGGGCGTCTGCCATCCGATAGGCGGCCGGCAGGGAGTCGACGTCGGCATGATTGAGCTGCTCGAGCCCCATCATGAACTGGTGCCCGAGCCGACGGGTCGCGTTGCTCGCGGTCTCCGAGGCGATGCGCATGGCCACGCCGTCGTCCGCCGCGGCGATCGTGTAGGCGCCGGCTGCGCCGATGATCACCACCCGTTTGAGTTGTGTCGGGTCGGCCTTGTCGGGGCGATCACCGGAGGTGTGATACCAGCGATCCGGCCAGGCAATCATCATGATCCCCGGCACCTGCACGCCCCAGTTGTTGAACACCATGTGGTCGGAGGCGCCGTAGTGGGTCTCGATGCTGTAGTAGAAGGGCTCGTCGGAGCCGGTCGGCGAGACGATGCGGCGCGGCACCTTGTAGAAGCCACTGCGGTTCTGGATGCGCTCGCGGTTCGACTCACCGACGAAGCGATAGTAGTTCTCCATCACGTCGTTGATGTAATGCGGGTTCCCGTACGACGTGCGCATCAGGCACATGAAGGCCTGGTTGGCACTCAGCCATTCACCCACCATGTCCATGTTGATGTTGCACAGGGTCTTCTCCATCAGCTCCTTGTTTTCCCGCACCCACGGACCGGTGCCGGAGAACTCCGGCCCCCAGAGGAAGCGGATGGTGCGTCGGGGCCGGGGAATGCGTCCCTCCTCGATGAGGGTGTGGAGCGTGCGGGCAACCTCGAGAATGGCGGCGCTTCCGGAGATGTTGTCGTTGGCTCCCTGCTTCACGTAACCCTCGAACAGGTGTGCCGAGATGATCACCTCGTCGGCATCCGGATCGGTTCCCGGAATGACGGCGACGATGTCCTCCAGATCGTAGTCGCGCCTCGACGCCTCGACCTCCGCGTGCACGGTGATCGTCTCGCCGGCGAGCAGCCGGCGTTTGAGCGTCTCCGCTTCGCGCGGCGGCAGGAAGAAGCCGAACTTGTTCTCCGCGCCGGACTGCCCGCGGCCGCCGATGCCGCTCCACGGAATCTGCAGCGGATCGAAAAACGGCCGCCCGTTGGAGATCGAGATCACTCCCTCGGCGCCGAACTCGAGCGCCGCGGTCCGGTGCACGGCCGAGATCGAGCCTTCCGTGACCACGATCTTCCCGACCACGTCGGCGCGCTCGATCTCCTCACGCGTCCCCTGCCCCACCCAGACGAGCTGCGTGGTCACATCGGCGCTGTTGCTGCCGTTCGCCAGCATGGCGCGCTGGTCCTGATACGACACCAGTTTCTCGCGCCGCGGGCTCACCTCCCAGAGCTCCCCTTTTTCGCCGTCCCACACCTGGCCGCCGGGAAACAGCACGACCCCCGATCCGGGGACGCCGTAGTGGCGGAGCTGCTCGATGACGTAGGCGGTCTCGCCGAAGGTGCCGGCGTACTCCGGCGGTAACCGGTCGCGGTTGTACGCACCCATCTCCAGCATGGAGTTCCACGCGGTCTCGCCCGAGGCCTCGCCGATGATCTCGTCCATGATCTCGGCATCGAGGAACGTCCACTGATACCAGGGCGTCATCTGCGCGTCGACGGCGGCAACGACGAACAGGAGGATCAAAGCAACGGCGGATACGCGAGTTCTCACGGCGGTTCCTTCCTCGGAGGCTGAGATTCCCATGAAGTCCCTAAATCATATCCCGATGTCTTATTAGAGGCCAGCGACCCGCGGACAGGTCCGTGCCCTCACAGAAGATCGGCGGCGATGGGAACGGTTTGCGAATCGGGCGTTGCCGGCGTCTCCCTCAGGGGATCCTGCGCCGCCTCCTCGGCGCGGGCGATGAACACCTCCTGCGCCGGCCGCGGCTCCTCACCCCGGGCCGGGCGCCGCCGCAGGTAAACCCCGTCCGGCTGGCAGTCCCAAACGGAGCTGTTGTCCGCCGCGTACACCTCGAGAACCTGGTCGATCTCACGGCGGACATCCGGGTCGAGCACCGGGACCATGCTCTCCACCCGACGGTCGAGGTTACGCCGCATCCAGTCCGCGGAGCCGATGAAGTATTCCGGGTTGCCGGCGTTGGCGAAACGATAGATGCGCCCGTGCTCGAGGAATCTTCCGACGAGGGCGAACACTCTTATGTTGTCCGAAAGCCCGGGTATGCCGGGACGCAGACAGCAGAGCCCACGAACGTTCAGGTCGATCGGCACGCCTGCCTGGCTTGCCCGGTAAAGCTCGCCGATGATGGCGGCATCCTGGAGCTGGTTCATCTTGGCGCTGATGCCGCTCTCCTTGCCCTCGCGCGCGTTCGCGGCCTCCCGACGGATCATCTCGGTGAAGCGCCGCCTCATGGTCACCGGCGCGACCAGGAGGCTCTCGTAGCGGGCCGACTGAACGGCTCCGGTGAGCTCGTTGTACAGGGAGGCGACCTCCTCGCAGATCGCCGGGTCGGCGGTCAACAGGCCGAGGTCCTCGTAGATCCGCGCTGTGCCGGTGTGGTAGTTGCCGGTGCCCAGGTGGGCGTAGCGGCGGATACCTCCGTGTTCCTCGCGCACCACCAGGGCCGCCTTGACGTGCGTCTTGAGCCGGCGCACACCGTAGGCGACGTGTACGCCCTCGCTCTCGAGCGCCTTGCCCCAGGCGATGTTCGGCGCCTCGTCGAAGCGTGCCGTGATCTCCACCAGCACGGCGACCTGCTTGCCGGCGCGGGCGGCACGGGTCAGCGCCCGGATGATCGGTGAGTCCTTGCTCGTTCGATAGATCGTCAGCTTGATCGCCAGCACCTGCGGGCATTCGGCCGCCGATTCGAGAAAGCGCAACACCGAGCTGTCGAAGCTGTCGTAGGGATGGTGCAGCAGGATGTCGCCCTCGGAGATCACATCGAAGATGGCGCACGGCGACGGCGGCAGGCCGCGTAGTTTCGGGTGGGTGACCGGCGAGTGCTTCTGCAGGCGCAGATCGTCGCGCCCTTCCGCCTGGAACTGCAGCAGATCGCTCAAGCGCAGCAGCGACTCCGTCGGGTAGACGTCGCGGGCGCCGCAGTCGAGCTGCCGGGCGATCCACGCGACGCCCTCGTCATCCGTGGAGCGGCTGGTCTGCAGGCGCACCACGCCGGCAAAACGGCGCGCCTTCAGCTCGCTGGATACCTGCCGGATGATGCTTCCCGGCTCGCGGAGAGCCTCCAGCGACAGCTCCGCTTCCGCGTCGAGGTACCCCTTGGCGCTGCGTGTCACGCGGAAGAACACCAGGTCGACGGGATCGGTGCCGGCGAACACCAGGTCCAGGTTCGCAGCAATGACCTGCTCCAGCGGAACCACGCCTTCACCATCCAGAGGCACCCACCGCGGGCGGTTGTCGGGCACCTTCACCCGGATGAATCGCTCCTGCCCGGTGCGCTCCACGGGAATCCAGGCACCGATGTTCAGCGCGTCGTTGCTGATGAACGGAAACGGATGTTCCGCGTCCACCGCCAGCGGCGTCAGGATCGGCAGTACGGAGCGGCTGAAGTAGTCCCGCAGCAGCCGCTTCTGCCGCTCTTCCAGGTCCCCGTGATCCAGTATGGGTATGCCCTGCACCGCCAGCGACGGGCGAATCTCGTCGCGGACGACGTGCTCGAGCAGCTCGACCTGATAGGAGGTCTCCTGCCGGCTGGCGGCGAGCTGCTCCTCGGGCGACATCCCGGCAAGCGATCGCTTTTGCTTGCCGGCGCGGATCGCGTCCTTCATGCTCGAGACCCGCTTCATGAAGAACTCGTCGTGCAGCATTCCCATGATGCCGCAGAACTTGAGCCGCTCGAGCAACGGCAGGTCGCCGTCCTCGACCAAAGCCAGCACCCGGCGGGCGAAGGCGAGCCAGCTCAGCTCGCGATCGAAGAAGGCATCCGGGCTGTCGGGGGCAATCGTTTCGAACACCGGGGCGGGCATAACAAGACACGAGTAGCCTTTTTTTACTCGAAGATCAATCCCCGCGTTGCTCTCTCAGGACAAACTGCCGCTTCCCTACCAGTCGCAGGCGC
>CBDUAS010000346.1:0-4916 GCA_965365185.1 uncultured bacterium
CGATTGGCGGAGAGGCGCCCCGAAGCATTACGATGAGGGGACCCAGTCTTTTCGTTCGCCCTGGAGCCTCAGCGTGCAAAGGCCAGTCGCCATCACGGTCGCAATCGTCATTGCAATCATCATCGCGGTGGGCGTCTATATCCAGTTTGCCGGTGACGAACCGGAACCGGAGCCGGCGCCGCCGCCCCCACCTGTCGTCGAAGAACCCGAGCCGGTAGCTCCGGAACCGGAGTTCACGCCGATCGTCCTGCCTCCGTTGGAGGAAAGCGACGCCGCCCTGCGGGCCATGATCGAAGGGCTCTCGGCACACCCGCGCCTCGGCGATGCGATCGCCGTCGACGAAATCGTGCGCTCGTTCGTGGCGACGGTGGTAGCGATCGCCAACGGAGAAAGCCCCCGCGGCATGCTCGAGTACCTGGAGCCGGCGGATCGTTTCGACATTGCCGAACGCGAAGGTCGGGTGGTGATCGACCCGGCGAGCTTCGAGCGTTACACGTGGATCACCGGCGTGTTCTCCTCCCTGGATGCCACCGCGGCCGCAGAGCTCTACAGCCAGGTCGAGCCGCTGCTGGACGAGGCGTACCGGGAGCTCGGCTATCCCGATGGACGTTTCCGGGATGCCCTCGACGCGGCGATGAACCGGCTGGCGTCGACTCCGGTGCCGGAAGGCTACGTGGAAGTGCGGCGTGGCAACGTCCTGTGGGAGTTCCGCGACCCTTCGCTCGAGGCCCTCAGCCCGCCCCAGAAGCACCTTCTGCGTATGGGGCCCGCCAACGCCCGGCTGGTGCAGTCGAAGATCCGGGAGATCCAGGCCGCCCTGGGACGCTGAGGGAACGGGGTCGCCGCGGCTGTTTCCGGCGCCGCAACGAATCCCGCTTCGCCGCAACGGCAAGCCGACCCGCCGAGCACGCACGGTCGAGCGCATCACGGATTGACCGCCGCAAAGGTGCGGGCTAATCTCCGATAACATTCTCGTATTATCGGGTTCGGGCACCGCGTTTCATCCCCCCGGGCGGACTGGCCGATGTGGAGGGAAAGTGCGGATGCGAGCGTACTTCGCGTACCTTCTTACCGCTGCGGTGCTCCTCGGGTCGACGGCTCTCTGGCCGTTTGCCGCGGCGGCTGTGCCACAAGATCGTCAGGGCGATGCTGACGCCCCGGTCGGCGTCGTCGATTCCTTTCGCAAGGGGACGTTCCATCTCGGCCTCCGCTATCGCTACGAGTTCGTCGGCGATGACGCGATCGGCAAGGACGCGCACGCATCGACGCTCCGGACGGTGCTGAGCTATCGAACGGCGCCGCTGCGGGGATTCGATCTCTTCATCGAGGCGGAGAACGTTGTCGAGATCGGTGACGACTGGTACCGAGACGCGGGACGCCCGCCGCGCGGCAACGGTGTGACGGATCGCCCGGTCGTCGCCGATCCCGCGGGAACCGACATCAACCAGGTCTTGCTGCGTTACCGCGGCTACGGCACCGACGTCCAACTCGGTCGCCAGGAAATCAACATCGGCGACCAGCGATTCGTCGGCGCCGTCGGCTGGCGCCAGCACCACCAGACGTTCGCCGGTATCAACGTGGTGAATCGCTCGATCGGCCGGGTCGAAGTGCAGTACGTGTTCAGCAACAACGTGTACCGCATCTTCGGCGACAAGCTCGACACCCGCAACAACTTCCTGCGCGGCTCGATCGACGCTGGCCGCTGGGGAATGCTCAACCTCTACGGCTACTTACTCCACTACACCGAAACCCGGTTCGCGGCCCTGTCGACGAACTCGCTCGGCCTCGAGTTCAGCGGCCGCCAGCGCATCAACGACGTCACCGCCGTCCTCTACGAGGCGGAGTACGCACGGCAGTCGGACGCCGCAGACAACCCCGACGAGGTCGAGGCCGACTACGCCCACCTGATGGCCGGCTTCGCCTTCCAGCAGTGGGTCACCACCCGCGTCGGTTGGGAGCTGCTGGGCGGCAGTCGTGAGGACGGTCGATTCACGACGCCGTTGGCGACGCTGCACAAGTTCAACGGCTGGGCCGACAAGTTCCTGGTCACGCCCCCGGACGGCCTGCGGGATTTCTACGTGCAGTTGAACGGCAACGTGGTGGGCATCGATTGGACGCTGGTCTTCCACAACTTCTCGGCGGACAGCGTCAGTGCCACCTACGGGAGCGAGCTCGACTGGCAGCTCACCTACCAATCGGATTGGAACCAGGCCTTCGCCCTGAAGGGCGCTCATTATTCAGCGGACACGTTTTCGACGGACACTTCGAAAATCTGGCTTTGGACCGGCTACACCTTCTGACGGAGGAGAGATGGTGAAAGACGACGAGCCCCGGAGCCGTGAGGATGACGCCGGCGTCTCCACCGGCGAAGTAGATCCCCGGGCCGCCGACCCCGAGCGGCGACGTTTTCTCGGGAACGTCTCGCGAACCGCCATGACGGTCGGGCTGGTCGGCGGGTACGGGGGCCTCGGGCTGATCGCAGGTCGTTATCTCTACCCGGCCCGGCCCAGTGACCGCATCTGGCAGTACGTCACCGAGGTCGATCGCATGGACGTCGGGGCATCGCAGCTTTTTCAGGCCCCTTCCGGCGAGAGCATCAATATCGTCCGGCAGACCCGCGGCGGCGCCGCGAGCGACTTCATCGCCCTTTCCAGCACCTGCCCCCACCTCGGCTGCCAGGTGCACTGGGAATCGCAGAACGACCGCTATTTCTGTCCCTGTCACAACGGCACCTTCGATCCATCCGGCGCCCCCACCGGCGGGCCACCGGCGGAGGCGAACCAGCCTCTCGGGCGCTACCCGCTGCGCGTGGAGGGCGGCCTGCTTTTCATCGAGGTGCCGGCGACGCGCCTGCTGGGCCGGCGCCGCGGCGGTCAGCTCGCCGCGAACGAAGGTGGGGGCATCTGCAAGCCGGGGCACGATCGTTGCCTGCATCGCGGCAGCCGTTTCGGGGGTGACGAGAAAGCATGAGCGAGCCCGGCGGCAGGAAAGGTGGATTCTTCAAGGACCGGTTGCCGCTCGATGCGGCCCGCGGGCTTCTTGACCCGCTTTCGAAGGCACCGCTCGCGGAGCTGACCAACGAGCCGGTTCCGCACCACATGAAACACTGGTGGTTCGCTCTCGGGGGCACCCCGGCGTACCTGCTGTTCGTCCAGATCGTCACCGGCATCCTGCTGGCTTTCTACTACTCGGCTTCGCCCGAGACCGCCTACGAGTCGGTGCGCTACATCACCAACGAGGCGTCGTTCGGCTGGTACATCCGCAGCGTGCACAAGTGGGGTGCGACACTGATGATCGCCGCGGTGATCCTGCATCAGATGCGGGTGTTCTTCACCGGCGCCTACCGTAATCCCCGTGAGCTGAACTGGATGGTCGGCATGTGCTTGCTGATCTGCACCCTGATGATCGGCTTTACGGGCTACAGCCTGGTGTTCGAACAGCTCAGCTACTGGGGCGCAACGGTGGGTGCGAACATCACCGACACCGTGCCCATCGTCGGCGGATTCATGAAGAACATGCTGCTCGCCGGCGATGCCTACAACGACCGCACGCTGGCCCGCTTTTACGTGCTGCATGCAGCGGTGCTCCCGGTCACGCTGATGCTGCTGCTGGTGGTGCACATCTTCATCATCCGCATGCAGGGCGTCACCGAGTTCGAGTTCGAGGCGGATCGGAAGGCGGACAAGAAGCGCTTCAGCTTCTTTCCCGACCACTTCTATACGGAGCTCATCCTGGGCCTGTGCCTGATGGTCTTGCTGAGCGCCCTGGCAACGATCTTTCCCGCCGTCATGGGCCCGCGGGCAAACCCGCTGGCGACGCCGGAGATCATCAAGCCGGAGTGGTTCTTCTACGTTGCCTTCCGCTGGCTGAAGCTCTTCAGCGGCACGGCGGCCGTCATGAGCATGGGGTTGATCCTGTTCGCCATGTTCACCTGGCCGTTCATCGACAGGTTCATCCGCAGGAAGACCAAATACGAAGAAGCCAGCGTCTGGATCGGCGTCGTTGCCGTTCTGACGATTATCGGCATGACGGTCTGGGAAGCCTACGTGGCGCATTGATCAACGAAGAACCGACACCTGACAAACAGCAGAACCGTCCAGAGGCAAGCGCATGACGCTCGAACAGAAGCGAATGGTCATCGGGATCCTGGGGATCCTCTTCCTCGTCTCCCTCGTCCTGGTGCAGTACGCGGAGACGGTCAGGCGCGAGGAAGAAGCAGGCATCCGCCCGCCCCACATTGCCGTACCCGCGGCCTCGGTGGAGTGTGTCGACTGCCACCGGCAGGCCAACCCGGGCATCGTTTCGCACTGGGAAGGCAGCCCGCACGCCGAAAAAGGGGTTGCCTGCGTCGAATGCCACACGGCGGAGTCAGACGACGCCGACAGCTACCTGCACTATGGCGCGACCATCGCCACCGTCGTGACGCCGCGCGACTGCGCCCGTTGCCACATCGAGGAGGCGGCGGAGTTCGCCGGCAGCCACCACGCTGCCGGAGGCAACATCCTCGCCTCGCTCGACAACTTCCTGGCCGAAACCGTCGAGGGGGCCCGCCTGGAGTTCAACCCGCACTCCCCGACGCCCGGACGAAATGTCGAACTGGTGAACGGGTTCGCCAGCGCCTTTTCCGGCTGCCAACAGTGCCACGGCTCCAAGGTGTCCTTGGAATCGACAGACGGCGGCATGATCAGCGTCGATGACCTGCAACCCGACGAGAACGGCAAGCCGACCAATCTCGACGCCGTCGGCCGTATCGCCAAGGACGAGAACGGACAGCCGATGTACGCCGGCGAGACCTGGCCCAACACCGGCATCGGTCGACTCAACCTCGATGGATCCGCCGGGTCCTGCTCCGCCTGCCACAGCAGGCACGACTTCTCGCCGCGGCGCGCCCGGCAGCCGGAGAACTGCGGCAAGTG
>CBDUAS010000347.1:0-4895 GCA_965365185.1 uncultured bacterium
ACCTACTTCTCCGGCATCCACTTCGGCCGGGCGCCGGCGGCATCTCCGCCGCCGTTGGCCGGACCGCCGGTGGTGACGGACTCGATGCAGTCGAGCGCCAACAGCGTCCGCCGACCGGTACCGTCGGCGTTGGTTGCCAGGATGACGACGTCGGGGTGAACCTCCGCGATGTAGTCCATCATGCGTCCGCCGGTGCGGGTCTTGATCGGCACCTGCTGTCCGACGAGCTTCAGCAGTTCTTTTTCCACAGCGGGCCCCCGTTTCGACGATCCGTGCGGCGAGCGCGGATGATTGGCATCCCTTGGAACGCTTTCAGCTTAAGCAGGCTCTATTCCATTTCAAAGACAATAAATTGGAGTCGACCGCGACGCTCGATCTGCACCACCACCGGATCGAACGTGCGGAACTTGGCCAGCTCCGCCTTGAGCTGCTCGAGATCGGAGATCGGCGTGCGATTGATCATGTGGATCACGTCGCCGGGCTCGAAGTCCGCCCCGGGGCCTACGGTCTGCGCTTTGGCGGCCACGAGCACGCCAGCAGGAAGACGCAATGCGCCGAGCAGCGACGCCACGCGATCGTCGACGGTGATGCACAACAACCCCAGCTCGGGCACGAGGTTGCGCTCCGGCGACGTCAGGTCGATGAACTCCTGACCCTGGTTCGGTCGTGCCACCACGGTGACCCGCCGCCGGATGGTCTCGTTCCCGCGTAGGATGTCCAGGGCTACCTGGGACCCGATGGTCTTTCCGTAAAGGTTCACCTCGAGCTGGCGGGCGTTTTCCATCGGCCGCCCGTCCAGGGCGACGACCACGTCGCCGATCTGCACGCCGGCTTCCTGTGCCGGCGAACGCGGGTAGACATCGGTGACGACGACGCCCCAATCGCGCGGCAGCCCGAGGCCGTCGGCCATCCCCGGGGTGATCGTCTGCAGGCCGACGCCGATGACGCCGCGCTGAACGCGGAAGTTCGCCTTGATCTGCTCGTACACGAACCGAACGATATTGCTCGGCGCCGCGAACCCGATGCCGTCGCTGCCGCCGTCGGCGCTGAAGATCAGGGTGTTGATGCCGACGACGCGCCCGCTGGTGTCCACGAGCGGACCGCCGCTGTTGCCCGGGTTGATGGTGGCGTCGGTTTGGATGTAGATCATCGGCGCTTCCGCCTGCAGTTGCCGGGCGGGGGCGCTGACCACGCCCATCGACACCGAGTTCTCCAGCCCGAACGGGCTGCCGAACGCCAACACGACCATTCCTGTGCGGACGTCGTCCGAGTCGCCGAGCTCGAGGGCGGGCAGGCCCGTCCGGGGGATCTTGAGCACGGCCAGGTCGGTCTCTCGATCGATGCCCACGACCGTTGCTCCGACGAGATCGCCGGCACGCTGGAGAATCGAATCTCCTGCCTGGATGCCCGACGTCGACAGCGGCAGGCGTACCTGGATCCGCCGGGCGCCCTCGACGACGTGGGCGTTGGTGACGATGAAGCCTTCGGGATCGACGATCACCCCGGACCCGCCGCCCTGCGTGCGCGACAGCAGATCGGAAGACCTCTGCCCCGGCCGCAACGGCGCGTAACCGCTCGTGGTGATCTGCACGACGGACGGCAGGACCCTTTCGACGGCGTCCTCGATCGCGGCGCTGAGCTCGGAAGCCTGCGCCTGGGGCGAGGAAGCTCGCGCCGGCGCCGTGACCAACAGGGAAGCGAGGGCGACGCAGGCGATCGCCCGTGGTGCGGCGGGGTTGGTGAAGAGAAGCGGAAGGTGAGGCATTCGTCTGCTCCAGGGGATCAGGGATCGATGCAGAGGGTATGCTTTCGACGCCATGAATCTCTCAGAGCTTCTCACACGCTGGTTCGACGTGCGCCCGGGAGAGGGCCGCAACGTACTGCTGTCGTTTCTCGGCGCCTATTGCGTGATCTCGTTCCTGATCTTGTCGAAATCGTTGCGCGAGGCTCTGTATCTGAGCGAGTTCGACGTCACCACCCTGCCGTACGTGATCATCGGCGCCACGGTCTTGAGCCTGCCGTCGGCCGGCCTTTTCGGTCGCCTGATGACGGCAGGCAACCCGCGCACGGTGTACATGACGTACCTGGTGGGTCTGGGAATCGCCGTGGCGGCTTTGTGGCTGCTCGCCGGCGCAGCCCCCCGGGCGTTCATCGTCGTTTTCTACCTGGTCACTCTTCTGGGAGCTTCGCTGCTGACCACGGGCTTCTGGATGGTGATGTCGGAACAGTTCTCCATCCGCCAGGCAAAACGCGTCTTCGGGGTGGTCGGTGCCGGCGGCACGCTCGGTGCCATGATCACCGGAGTGTCGCTCGGCCGGCTGACCGGTCGTTTCGGCACCCTGGACCTGGCCATCGGGTTGATCGTGCTGCTCGCCGCGACTCTGGCCTTGCAGTTTTCCATGCCGAGATTGCCTGCCCGCCCGCATCAAGAGGATCTGCCGAGCACGGGAATTCGCGAGGGGTTGTCGCTCGTCTTCGCGCGGCCCCACCTGCGCAACATCGCCCTCATCGTCATGGTTGCGACCATGGCCTCCACGATTCTCGACTATCAGTTCAAAGACATCGTCAGTGCCCACTTCAAAGACCTCGTCAGCTCCGAGCTGACTCCGGACCAGCAGATGGCGAGCTTCTTCGGCGCGTTCTACGGCTGGACCGGCGTGATCTCGTTGCTCGTGCAGGTATTCCTGGTGTCGCGATTGATGTCGACGGCGGGAATCGCCGTCAGCCTTGCGGTCCTGCCGACGCTGTTGTTCGCGGGCTCCGCGGCGCTTCTGCTCGCGCCCACGTTCGTTGTCGCCACGCTCGCTCGCGGCGCCGACAACTCGCTGCGGAAATCGCTGCACCGATCGGTGCTCGAGTACCTCTATGTGCCGGTCGCACCGCATGTGCGGCGCAAGACCAAGGCGTTCATCGACTCGTTCGTCGACAGCGCCGCCGGGGGTCTCGCCGCCGGAGTCCTGTTCCTCTGGGTGACGCTCGCGGGGTGGGAGTCGCGCTATCTCTCACTCTTGGTGATGGCGTTTGCGGTCGTTTTCGTCTACGTCGGTCTCAAGACCGGTGCCGAGTACACGCGAACGGTGCGCGATCGTCTCGCCGATGGCGGAGAGCACGTCGACACCAGCGACTTCGATGCGCGCAATCTGCTCACGGTCACGCTGACGCGGATGGATCTGCAGGCGGAGCTGGCCAAGGCCGGGATCGACATCGAGGGCTTCGATGCAGCCGATGACGGCGCGTCGGGTTCTGACGATAGCGGCTCGATTCTCGATCGCATCGGTTCCACCGACAACGCCGTGGTCGAGCGCGCGCTGGCGGAGTTCGATGACTGGGACGTCTCGCACGTCGAGGCCTTGACGCGGCTGTTGGCCCGCAGCCCCTTCTACACGCGCGCCGTCGACGCTCTCGTCAAGATCGGCGAGCCGGCGCTCGATCACCTGATCGAGGTGCTGCTGGACGAAGACGCCGACTTCGTCATCCGGCGTCGGATCCCGCGGATTCTGTCGGAGAGCGACACCCCGCAGGCCCACCAGGCGCTGGTCGATGCGCTGGCAGCGGGGCGCTTCGAGGTCCGCTATCGCGCCGCGGTGGCGCTGGCGCGCCGCCGCGACCAGGGAATGGCGGAGTCGTCCGGCGATTGGAGGGCGGCGGTATGGCGCGCCGTGGAGCGCGAGGTGGGCCGCGACCGTCCGATCTGGGAGCTGCAGAAGATCCTCGACGGGGCGGAAGCGGGAGAGGACGACTTCGTCGGCCAGCGCGTCGACGTCCGCGGCGAGCTCAGCCTCGAGCACACCTTCCGGCAGCTATCGTTGGTGCTCGACCAGCATGCCGTCAAGATGGCGTTTCACGGCATCATCATGGACGACGAGCAGCTCAAGAGCCTGGCGCTCGAGTATCTCGAGCAGGTCTTACCGCCGGCGATTCGCCAGCGCCTGTGGCCGTTCATCGGCGATATCAGCGAGTATCAGCGACGCCAGTCGCTGCGCTCGGTGGACGAGGTGGTACACGACCTGTCGCAGACGGGCGTGACGCTCTTCGGCGGCGAGGCCGAGCGCGCCGCCCTCGACCAGGCGTTGCGGAACCACGACCGCAACACGAAGAAGGGCAAGGCCGGCGACTGACCGGTCCGGAGGTCCCTACCGCCGTTTTCGCTATTGCTTGTCTTTGAGGAACCTCAGCAGCTCGCTGTCGGTGCTCAGGATCATGATGCTCGACCGGTCGGCAGTGAGCTCGTAGGTCTCCAGGCTCTTGACGAAGGCGTAGAACGAAGCGTCGCGGTTGTACGCCTCGGCGTAGATGCGCGTCGCATCGGCGTCCGCCTGACCACTGATTTCCTGCGCGGTGCGATAGGCTTCCGATTGGATGCGCTGCAGCTCGCGCTCGCGCTCGCCGTCGATGCGCGCCGCCTCACCCTCGCCCTCCGAGCGGTAGCGCTCGGCGATGCGGTTGCGCTCGGCGATCATGCGGTCGAACACGTCACGCTGCACCTCCTCGACGTAGTTGATGCGCTTGAAGCGCAGGTCGAGGATCTCGATGCCGAGGTCGGTGGCGCGCTCCTGGGCGCGCTGGTGGATCTCCTGCGTGATCGCGTTGCGACCGATCTCGATCTGCTCGAGGACGACGGTCTCCGATTCGGTATCGAGCAGGATGGTGTCGGGGTCGCGGTTGGTGCTGCGCACGACCTCGACCAGATCGTGGCGTGCCACGGCGTTGCGCGTCTCGCCGTCGAGAATGTCGTCGAGTCGCGTTTGCGCGCCGCGCTCGTCGTTCAGGCGCTGGAAGAACAGCAACGGATCGGTGATGCGCCAGCGCGCGTAGGTGTCGACCCAGATGAAGCGCTTGTCGCGCGTCGGCACCTGGTTGGCGAGGCCGTCCCATTCCAGGAAGCGCTTGTCGAA
>CBDUAS010000348.1:0-4878 GCA_965365185.1 uncultured bacterium
AACTCGTCCACGATCTCGTCAGGAGAGCCCACGAACAGGCCGATCGCGGCTGCGTCCGTTGTGAGCGTGAGAACGCGAGGATTGAAGAACGCCACTCTCGATTCTCCTCCGAACGACCTGGTCTGTTCGATCAGGCCTACAACACGAGGGTCGGAGAGAAACGATACCGGGCGGCCGCTCGCCAGAATACCCGCGAGAACGAGAAGCGCCAGTAGCGCCACGGTCACGCCGACGATCGCAATCGCCGTCGCCTCTTTGATCCGCCGACGTGACATGAGAACAAACGCCTCTTGAGCGCCTTTCAGCAAACCGAACGCGAACACCGGGGCCAAGGGCCACAGATACCTGCTCGCCGTGTAGGTGAAAACCAGGTGCACGAGGAAGTAGAACAGAGCAAAGTTAAACAGGAAACGACGCCGCAGACGCGGAAACCAGGCGAAGAAGCCGATCAACATCAATATCGCGGTAATCACGTGGTAGGCGTCGCTGACGTACGGCCCACGAAACGGGTACAGATGGCTCTCGAATACGGCAAGACGATAGGCCCAAAGATTCGCCACCGCAGTGCGCAACGCCGTCATGGCGTCGAACGCGACCTGGTCCGCGTAGCTCGTTGACACCGGGAGAATGGCGTTGACCGAGATGAACGTGAGGACCCAAGCGGCGGCAGGTACCGGGTCGGCCGATTCCCATCGACCTGCCGGCCGACCGCGAGTGCAATTGCAGCGCCGAAGGAGTGCCGACTGTAAGGGCGGCGTCAATTCATCTGCCGCTCTTTCGCCCCGCCTCCGGATTGCGCACCATTGAGCACGGCTTTCTTGATCACGGGCGTGCTACGAGAGGTATCGACTCGATGACGCGGCTGGCAGCTCTGTACGACATCCATGCCAACCTCCCGGCCCTCGAGGCGGTCCTCGAGGACGTCCGGGCCGCAGGCGCGAAGCGGCTGGTCATCGGCGGCGATGTTGTCCCGGGACCGATGCCTCGCGAGACCATCGAACGGCTGCTCGAGCTGGACATGCCGGTGCAGTTCATCCACGGCAACGGCGACCGCGAGGTCCTGGCCAAAATGAGGGGCATCGAGACCGGCACGGTTCCGGAGAAGTTCCGCAGTCTCGTCGGTTGGGTGGCCGAACAGCTCCATTCGGATCACGAGGTGCTACTCGCTGGCTGGCCGGGGACCGCCCGTGAGAAGGTTGCTGGCCTGGGCGAGGTGCTCTTTTGCCACGCTACGCCGCGAAACGACACCGAGATCTTCACCCGCCAGACTGCCGAAGAACGGCTCGTACCGGTTTTCGAAGGAGTCGAGGTTCCGTTGGTGGTTTGCGGCCACACGCACATGCAGTTCGACCGTATTGTCGGAGGGGTCCGCGTGGTGAACGCAGGCAGCGTAGGAATGTCGTTCAGCGGGCCCGGCGCCTACTGGCTCTTGCTCGGACCCGAAGTCGAGCTCCGCCGCACGGACTACGACCTGAAAAGCGCGGCCGAGCGCATTCGCGAAACCGACTATCCAGATGCCGACGAATTCGCCCGCGGCAACGTTGTCGAGCCGCCGTCGGAACACGAGACGCTTGCGGCCTTCGCCAACGTCGAGCTGACTTGAGCGCCCCGGAGATCGACGACTACCTGCAGGCGTGAAACCAGATGGTCAAGTCCGCGTATAACCACCATGGACGAGATCCTTCGCGACATACGATTCGCCGGCCGACAAATCTTCAAACATAAAGGGTTCGCATTCACCGCCATCCTGACCCTGGCGCTGTGTATCGGTGCGAACACCACGATCTTCAGCGTCGTCAACTCGGTGATCCTGCAACCGCTGCCGTTTCCGGAGCCCGACCGCCTGGTACGGATGTGGAACAGCTACCCGAACGCCGGCGCTGTGCGCGGTTCCAACGGGGTGCCCGACTACTACGATCGGCGGGCGCTCACCGAGGTCTTCGAAGAGGTTGCGACGTATCAATGGAGCGGCATGAGCCTCGACCTCGGAGGTGCGCCCCGGCGCGTCAGCGCCATGAGGGTGACGCCGTCGCTGTTTCCACTGTTGCGCCAGGAGGCGGCGTCAGGACGCACGTTCACCGAGGAAGAGGGAGAGCTCGACAATGACCGGGTGGTGCTGCTGTCGAACGGGCTCGCGGAGGAGCTCTACGGATCCGACCGGTCTGTCGCCGGCCGGCAGCTTCGGCTGAGCGGCCGGACGTACACGATCGTGGGCATCATGCCGGAGAGCTTCGTCTTTCTCGATCCCGACGTCCGCCTGTGGGTTCCCGACGCGTTCACCGCCGAGCAGCGGCAGGCGTACCACAGCAATAGCTGGAACATGATCGCGCGCTTGCAGCCGGGCGTGACCCTCGAACAGGCGCAGCAGCGTGTGGATGCGCTCAACGAGGCCAATCTCGACGTTATCCCGGGGCTCAGAGATGCGCTGATCAACGCCGGGTTCCACACCCCGGTGGCGTACTTCCAGCAGGACATGGTGCGAGAGGTTCGCGGCACGCTCTTCCTGCTCTGGGGCGGCGTGTTGTTCGTGTTGTTGATCGGCTGCGTGAATCTGGCCAACCTCGTGCTCGTGCGCTCCAGCGCGCAAACAAAGGAGCTGGCAACGCGATTCGCGCTCGGCGCCGGACGTTGGCGGATTATCCGGCAGATGCTCACGGAGAGCATTCTGATCAACACGCTCGGCGGTTTGTGCGGTCTTTTCCTCGGCTGGGGTGGGCTGCGCGCCCTGGCAACGCTCGGCATGGAGGAGCTCCCCCGCGGCGCCGAGATCGCGCTCGACGGAGCGGCCGTGGCGTGGACGGCGGCGCTCGCGGTGACGATCGGCGTCGTGCTCGGCCTCATACCGCTTATCAGCGGCGTGCGCGTCAACCTGACGTCGGCTTTCCGAGAGGAAGGACGATCGGGAACCGCGGGACGGTCGGCTCGACTGCTGCGCGACGGCCTCGTGGTCGCCCAGGTCGCCTTCGCGTTGATCCTGCTTGTCGGCGCCGGGCTTCTGCTCGCCAGCTTCCGGCAGGTTCTGTCCGTCGATCCGGGGTTCGACCCCGAGGGCGTCATATCGGCCACCGTGGCGCCGCCTTCGGCGCGTTACGAGGACGATGAGGCGATTCTGGCATTCGCCGACGAGGTCCTGCGAAGCGCCGGCGGGATTCCCGGCGTTGTCGAGGCGTCGATCACCAGCGCGATCCCCTTCGGCGGCAGCTATGGCGACTCCGTCATCCTCGCGGAGGGATACGTGCCCGCCCCGGGCGAGTCGCTGGTCTCGCCCGATCGCACGCGCGTCTCGGCGAGGTACTTCGAGACCCTCGGGATCCCGCTGCTCGAAGGCCGGACATTCGACATCACCGACACCGAAGAAGCGCTACCGACGATCATCATCGACGAGCGACTCGCCCGGCACTTCTGGCCGGACGGCGACGCTCTGGGGAAACGCTTGTACCAGCCGGCAAGCATCGACGATCTGTTCAACATGACCGGCGCCCGGGTGATGACGGTGGTCGGCATCGTCGGCAACGTTCGCCGCTCGACGCTCGAGGACCTCGGTGAGCTCGACGTCGGGGCCTACTACCTGCCGATGAAGCAGAATCCGATCCGTGGAATGGACATCGCCATCAAAGTATCCGGCGATCCCACGGCGGTGGTCTCGCCCCTGCGCGCCGCAATCGCTGAAATCGACCCGGAGCTGCCGATATTCGACATCCGTACGCTGCAGGAACGAATCGACGAATCCCTGCGGTCGCGGCGCTCGCCGATGATGCTGGCGCTGGTATTCGCCGGAGTGGCGCTGTTTCTGGCTTCCGTGGGGATCTACGGCGTGTTGGCGTATCTGGTGTCGCTGCGAACCCGGGAGATCGGCATCCGCATCGCGCTCGGCAGCGACAGCCGGCGGGTGTTCGGGCTGGTAGCAAGAGAAGGGATCGTCATCGTAGGCATCGGCTTCGTGCTCGGGCTGGCGGGGGCGTTGGCGCTGCAGCGGGCGATCGAAAGCCAGCTTTTCGGCGTCAGCGCGACCAACCCGCTGGTCTTGGGGGCCGTGCTGGCGCTATTGGCCGTGGTGGCCCTGATCGCCTGTGCGATCCCGGCGCGCCGCGCCACCCGTATCGATCCGGTGGTGGCGCTGACAGCCGAGTGAGGCCGTTTGGAGATCTCGCTTCAGAAAGCGACCCGAAGCGACGCAACGCCGAAGTGCAGCCAGGCGAAGTTGAAGACCTCCTCGACGTCGGCACCGCCTTCGATCGTCCGGTAGCCGAAGGCGAGTTGCCAGCGGTCGGCGAACTCGTATCCCAGCTTCACGGCGATATCGAATGCCCGCCCCTGCGTCGAGCCGAGGCCTTCGAAATCGATTAGCAAACGCCAAGCATCGGTGAGTCTCCCCTCGCCGCTGAAGTGAACGAGCGGAACGAGGCCGACGTCGGTGTCCTCTGCGAACACGTCGCCCTGCTGCAGGGCGATGCGGGCGTCGCGAACGAACACCGTGCCCCCGATCTTCCAGCTCCAGCGATTCCCGGCATAGAAACGGTAGCGGTAGGTGAAACGGTACGAGCTGAAGTCGTAGGTGGCGTCGGTTGCGACACCGGGAGCGAACGTCGCACCGGCAAAATCGACGGTCGAGGCCAGCACGCCGGAGTCCTCTATCCGCAACGGCGCCACGACAGCTCGCAGACCGTGGCGCTCGTTGAAATCGAACCCGACCTCGAATCGGACGGCGCCCCAGGGCCCGTTGCCGATCACGTCGACGAGGGAGAACTTCGTGCCCGTATCGTTGGGGATGCGGACGTCGTTGCGGCTCAGCCAGATCGGACCGCCCTCGACCTCGAGGGAGAACCGGCGCTGCTCCTGGGCCGCCAGCTCACCGGCCGGCAACAATGCCGCGAAGCA
>CBDUAS010000349.1:0-4865 GCA_965365185.1 uncultured bacterium
CGTCCGAGCTCGAGCCTCTCTCCGCGGCGACGCATGTAGTTCAGCGCCTTGAGGGTGGCGCCGCGCACCTTACGGTCTTCAGCCACCAGGCCGGCGGTAAGCCCCTCCGCCGCATTCACACCCCCGATGCGACCCAGAGCTCGGGCCGCAAAGCAGCGGAGGGCACGTCGGTTGCGCGGATTGGCCAGGATGCCGGTGAGAGGCCCGATCGCCTGGTCGTCGAAAGCCTGCAGTGTTTGCAGGGCCGGTCCCTCGAGGCTGCGCCGCGTTCCGACCTCGCCGATCGCCGGCACCAGCTCGTGGTGTGGGCGGCGGGAACAAGCGGTCAGGGCCGCACGCACGACCGGAGGCGCCTCGTCCCGCAACAGCCCGGCCAGCAGCGGTCGTAAGGCGTCGCGGTCTGCGTGCTGTCGGACGATATCCGCGACCGCCGTCTTGAGCTCCACGCCGCGAGCCGTGTCGATGTCCGCGGCGCACTTCAGAATCTCGATGCCGGCGGCCTGTTGGTCGGCGTCTTCATGGCCGAGAAGCGATACCGCGGCCGCAAGCGCCAGCAACGGCTGCGGCCCGCGCAGATAGTCGAGAATGCGTCGTCGGGCTTCCGCGTCGCCCGTGGCGCTGGCGTAGGCCAGGGCTTCCGCGGTGAGCGCTTCGTCCGTCGGGTCGACGTTCGCCAGGGCCTCCGGTAAAGCGGATCGATCGCGGGCCTCGGTAAGCAGGCGGAGCACCCGGCTCTTCGTCTCGGCGTCCGTGGATGTCCGCAGAACCTGCCGCAGCTCCTCGACGAATGCTCCCGGATCGGTACGTTCCACCAAGGCCAGCGCCGCCCAGACCGTGTCGGCGTCGTCGGCTGCGAGGCCACGGCGGATCGCCTGCACGGCGTCTGCGTCGAGGCGCGATTGCAGCCGGCTTCCGATATCGATGTCGCGCACGTGCAGCAGTTGTTCCAGGGTGGCGGCGTACTGCCGACGTGCACGCAGGACAAACATGATCCATAGGCCGACGAGCGCCAGCGAGACGATGCTGAGATAACGCAGGGGTTCTTCGAGTACGGCGATTCCCAGCAGCAGAATAACGCCTCCCAGGCCGTTGGCGGCGCGGCTGGCGATCAAGTCGATGCGGGGCTTGAGCCGCTGACGGTCGGCCGACGAAAACGGCAGAAAGAGCAGCTCGCGCCCCGATTGGTCGACGGAGAACCGCAGTGCATCGTCGGCACCGCGGGCAAACGCGGCCGTCCAGAGACCGGGGTAAAGGAGGATCCCGAAAGCCCCGGTGGCGATGGCGATCGGCAGCAGGACGATAGCCACGCCGATCCCGAAGGTGCGCAGCACGAGGCTGGTGAGGGCCATCTGGATGCCGAGCGTGACGACGTTCAGGGTGGTGAAAAACACCCCGAAGAACGCCGCCCGGCTGTCCTGTGTGGTGAACGCCGCCTCGGCGGCCTTGTTGAACTGCCAGTCGACGATCGTGTGGGCGGTGGTGGCGAGAATCAGGATCGCCACGATGGTGAGCACGAGGGAGCGGTTTGGCGAGGCATTGGCGGCCGTTGCGTTGCGGCGACCGGAATCACGCTTGCTGCGGCCGGGGTCCCCTCGCCGCCGGTCCTAGCCATTGTCGTGAATGGGCACCGACGCGGCATGCCGCGCCATCCATCGAAAGAGCGTCAGCGCCGCAAGGACCGAAAACGTGGCGAGCAGCAAGAGCCAGCGCGTGCCGACTGTTCCGGCGACGGCCGCCGCCGTCGCGCTCCCGACGATGCCGCCGAGTACCCCGCCCGCGCCGATCGGGCCAAACAGCCGGCGGGCCTGTCGTGGATCGAGGAATTCCTCTGAAAGCAGCCAGAACTGTGAGGGCAACAGCACGGCGTATACCTTGACCCAGACGTAGAAGATCATCGCCCCGGCCGCCGGTACGGCGGCAAGCAGGAGCCAGAAGCCGACGAGGCACAGCAGCGTCATGCTCAGCGTCGCCTGAACAACGCCGGTGAGGCTCGTCATCCCGGTCAGACGCACGTACGCAACGACAACCCACCAGGTAACCAACGCCGTGGCGATGTAGACCCAGGGAAGCAGATCGGCGCCGAGATCCTCGAGAAAGAGAGCGTTTCGCGCCGGCTTCATCAAATAGAGAGCGGCGACGACGAGGAAGAAATACCCGGCAAGGCCTGCGGTGATGCTTCGTTCGGAGCTTCGGATCGACCAGGGATTCACCGCCGGCGGCTCCCTCCTGGCGGGCGTGGGCAGGCCACCCGAATCAAGGCTCCGGTCACTCGACTCGCGGAGCCGCGTATCGGCCGCGCCCGTGGATCGTCGAGCGGACCTCACGGGCCAGATAGCGGATGACACCGCGCGCCAGCCGCGGATGCTGCTCCAGGAGGTAGAGGAAGTCCTCGGCGCCGATGCGCAGCAAGAGCGCCTCCGTCGTGGCCATCGCGGTGAACGCCCGCGGGCGTTCGTCCAGCACGGCCAGGGCACCGAGCTCCTCGCCCGGCGAGGCGGTGACCGAAGACGCTCCGTCGCGCCCGAGGTCGACCGCGCCCTCGATGACGATGAAGAAAGCGTCCGCGGGCTCCCCCTCGGAAAAAAGCACATGACCGGCGGCGTGGCTTTCGACGAGGCTCAGCGCGGCCAGATCGGCGAGCACCTCGGTCGATACCTCCGACAGCAGCGGCACCGTGCGAAGCATGCGTACCTTGTCGACGATCGTGTAGTTCAATCGGGCCTCGGTGTTGCCGTGAGCGGCAGGCCGCCCCGTCCACGGGTGCCATTGGCGCGGCCGCTGCGGCAGGATAGCGCGGCGGAGGCTCGCGCCAAAGGTAGCCGGGAGGGCCGCGGGTGCGTAGCATCTCAGGATCTGCCGTGTGCAAAGGAGCGAGAATGAAACGAACCCCGGAAGAACAGGCCAAGTGGCTGAGCGAGTTGCCTTCACATCGGCTCGCGTTCGAAGACGTCGAGTTTCTGCATCGCGACGAGCTCCGACCCATTCGATTGCAGCTCGAGCTGCTCAAGCCCGAGCTGCTGAACGTGCTCAAGGTCAACGACATGCAGGAGGGCACCTACCTCGACCGTGAACTGGTGCTGCTCAAGGTGCACGCCAGCGAGGAGACCAAGCCCGAGCTGCTGCAGCAAGAGCAGGGGATTGTCTCGACGATCGTCGTGTTCGGCAGCGCGCGCACGCCCAGCAGCGGCGAAGGCTCGCATTTCTACGAAGAAGCACGGAAGTTCGCGGCGCTCGTCTCGGAGCACTGTCAGGCGCGAGGCATCCGCAAGTTCGTCATCACCACAGGCGGCGGCCCCGGCATCATGGAGGCCGCCAACCGCGGTGCGCACGAAGTGGGCGCCAAGTCGATCGGCCTGAACATCGAGATTCCTCACGAGCAGGTACCCAATCCCTACATCACCCCCGAGCTGTGCATCTCGTTCCACTACTTCGCGCTGCGCAAGATGCACTTCCTGCTGCGTGCCAAGGCACTCGTCGTCTTCCCGGGGGGGTTCGGGACCCTCGACGAGCTGTTCGATGCACTGACGCTCATCCAGACGGCGAAGATGGAGCCCATGCCGGTGGTGCTGGTGGGTCGCGAGTATTGGAGCAGCGTTCTGAACCTCGAGTACATGGTGGAGCAGGGAACGATCTCCGCGGAGGATCTCGACATCATGAGCACGGTCGACACCGCCGAAGAAGCGTGGCAGACGATCCGCGACGCCTACCCCGAGGAACTCCACTGACCGGTGAGCTGGAAAGAAGACTTCGATCTCGGCGACGTCGTCTATTTGAACGGCGCCAATCACGGGCCGTTCCCGCGCGTCGCCAGCCGGGCTGTCGAGGAGGCGCTGGGCTGGAAGCGCGATCCGTCGCGCATCGACGACAGTGTGTACTTCGCCCTCCCCGATCGCGTGCGCCGGGCGGCGGCTCCCTTCTTCGGCTGCGATCCTCGAGACCTTGCGGTCACCACCGGGGCCTCCACCGGGGTGGCGCTGCTCGCCGGCGGACTCGACTGGCGGGCGGGCGATCACGTCGTCGTACCGGAAGGGGAGTTTCCCGCCAACTACCTTCCGTGGCGTGCGCTGCAGGCGCGCGGAGTCGACCTCACCGTTCTGCCGCGTGCCGGGGGGCTGGCCCCGGAGCGCATCGCGGCGGCCATGCGGCCGACGACCCGGGTCGTCGCCATCGGGCTGGTCAACTTCGCCACGGGCGATCGTGCGGACGTCGCCGCCATCGGCCGCCTGTGCCAAGAGCACGACGTCGCCTTTCTCGTCGATGCCTCTCAGGGGGTTTGTTCCGTTCCCCTGGACGTGCGTGAAGCCCGGGCGGCCGTGGTCGCCGCGGCGGGCTACAAGTGGATGCTGTCGCCGTACGGCACCGGGCTCCTGTACGTGGATCCCGACTGGGTGGAACGCCTGCCCGTGCCGGTGGTCAACTGGACGACGGTGCACGGTGCCGAGGACTTCAACAACCTCACCGACCTCGACGTGGCGTTCCGCCCGGGTGCGGTTCGCTGGGACGCGCCGGAGACAGCTTCGTTTCTCAATTGCATGCCGATGGCCGCTTCGCTGGAGTTTCTCGGCGGGATCGGCATCGAGCGCATCTACGCGCACACGACGGCTTTGATCGATCGCCTGGTGGCCGGGCTCCCCGCCGGCTATCGCGCCGACAGCCCTGTCGAGGAGGGCCGGCGGTCGGCGATATTCCGCATCGTCGGGGATGACCCCGGCCGCACGCGGGCAGCGTACGACCGGTGTCTCGAGGCCGGGATCTCCGTCAGCCTGCGGGAGGACGGGATCCGCGTCTCCCCGGGGGTTTGGAACGACGAGACGGACGTGGATCGGCTGCTCGGGCAACTCAGCCGGCGCTAAGGCGGTGGACCC
>CBDUAS010000350.1:0-4864 GCA_965365185.1 uncultured bacterium
GAGGCGCACTATGCGCGTGTTGGACGGTGCTGGGTCAGCCGGTCCGTCTCGCGGAACGGCCTCATCGGCGAATCGGTGCGCCAGCGGATTGCTGCGGGGGCGAGCCTGCACATCATTGGTACGACGCCCTCCTAATCGTCGAGCAGTCCGTTGACCGACACCAGGCCCTCGCGGTAGCGCCTGGCGACTTCATTGGTCAATACCTCGAGCGTCTCGTATACGGCACGGCGCTGCGTCGACACCCGTCGTTCGGCATCCGTCAGCATCGTCTGTATCGATTGCAGTTCGGTGTCGTCGATTTCCGGCAGATGTGCGAGGAAATCGTCGGCGAGAACCCGATCGATCGGGCGTCTCCCATCCATCGGGACGTCCGGGGGTTCGACCGGCAGCGTCTTTGGTACGAGGAAGTGGGGCGGGGCATCCTCTACGCCATCGGAGAGGATGTCGGGGAGAGCTTCGATGAGCGACCGCCGTTTCTGCGCCTACGTTGCCGTGATTCTCCTGCCGCTCGTTGCGACATCTGCGCTGTTGGCGCAAGCGGTCGGCGACAAGACCGTCGTCAGGGCTGACCGCATGCTCGACGTCGTCGACGGGACCATCGTCGAGGATGTCGCCGTCGTCGTCAGCGGCGACCGCATCGTGGACCTGCGTACGGGAAGGGGGTCCGTGCCGCCGGACCTGCCCGTCGTCGACCTCGGCGACGTCACACTGATGCCCGGCTTCATGGACATGCACACCCACCTGGCGTACGACGTCAGCGAGAGCTTCTTCACCGCAGCGGTCACGGAAAGCACGGCCGACGTCGCACTGCGCGCGGCACACAACGCGGAAATCACGCTGCTGGCGGGCTTCACCACGGTGCGCGATGTCGGCTCGGTCGATTTCGTCGATGTGGCGCTCGAGCGCGCTCGCGAGCGCGGCCTGGTGGTATCGCCGCGGGTGATCGGGGCGGGCCACTCGATCGGGATCACGGGTGGCCACTGTGATATCACCGGCTTCGCGCCGGGGGTGCGCGAGCTCGGCCCCGAGCAGGGCATTGCCGACGGTATCGACGAGGTGGTCAAGGCCGTTCGCTACCAGATAAAGCACGGCGCCAAGGTCATCAAGATCTGCGCGACCGCCGGCGTTCTGTCGTTCGAGGAATCGGTCGGCGCGCAGCAGCTCTCTGACGAGGAGATGCGCGCGATCGTCGAAGAAGCGGCGCGCCACGGTGTCAACGTGGCGGCGCACGCGCACGGTACTGAAGGCATCATCGCCGCCTCGAATGCCGGCGTTGCCTCGATCGAGCACGGCTCGATACTCGACGAAGAGGCCATCGACGTTCTCAAGGTCAACGGCACGTTCCTGGTGCCGACCACCTATCTCGTCGAGAGCATCGACCTCGACGCGCTGCCCGAGCCGGTGCGTGCCAAGGCCGAGTATGTGCTGCCGGTGGCGGTCGAAAGCTTACAGATGGCCATCCAGTATGGTGTGCCCATTGCCTTCGGCACCGATTCGGCGGTGTACCCGCACGGTGAAAACGCCCGCGAGTTCGGGGTCCTGGTGAAACGGGGAATGCAGCCGATCGAGGCGCTGCGCGCCGCCACCGTGTACGCGGCCGAGCTGCTCGGCGTCGAGGACAGGGGCGTCATCGAGGTCGGCAGGCTTGCCGATCTCGTCGCCGTACCCGGCAACCCGTTGCAGGACATAACCGTCACGGAGAGCGTCTCGTTCGTGATGCTCGGGGGCAAGATCTTCAAGCGAGAGTGAGCGAGACCGGGGCGCAGCCTGTGCACTTTTATCGATAGGAAAAAACAGGGTTGATCGGCTAAAACGTTTCAGACATCTTCTACGTAAGGAGGGCGTGCGAGACGTTATTAGAAGATCTATATGACCGCTCAAGCACAACAAAAGGTAGCTAGTCGGCCTGTCGGCGGCGGAGCGAACCTGCTTCCCGCGCTCGACCAGATCTTCGTCGAGACCGTGGCACTGTTTCAGCGACTCCGGGCCGTGGCCCCGCTGATGCACGCGCACTGCGAGCTCGACCACGACGAGTGCACCGTGCTCCAGGGACTCGACCGCGACGGCTCCCGTACCGTCGCCGATATCGCCAACGACTGCAGCATCCAGCGCAGCCAGGCGCAGAAGCTGGTCAAGGCCCTCGAGAAGCGAGAACTCGTCGAGATGGTCCCCAATCCGGTCAAGAAGCGGGCGAAGCTCGTGGCAATGACCGAAAAGGGGCAGGAGATGGCGCGCTCGTTGGACCGGCGCGAGGTCGAGCTGCTCTCGAGCCTACCGCTGCAAACCAGCGCCGCCGAGCTGCAGGCAGCGGCTGCCGCCCTCGCCCGGGTCCGTCAGGCGTTCAGCGACGAAGAGTGGCGCAAGCTGCTGAACAACGGCAACGGCAGGTAGGCTGCTCGTCTCAGCCGGTACGACGAGACGGCAAGCCCTGCCAGAGCACGTACAGCAGCACCAAACCTACGGCGCTGCCGACGGGAAACGACGGCAGAAACAGCAGGAAGGCGAGCGCCATCCCCGGGAAATATGCCCAACCCTGTCGGGTGACGATACCCGCGCCGACGACGATCAGGATGGCGGCTGCAGGCAGTGCCACCCACGGGCTCAGCGACGTCGTCATGAACGCCGGAATGGCGAAGACGGCGAGGAAGAGCTGTGCGCCGATGCCGAGCGACTTGATCGCGGGCATCAGCAGCAGCAAGGCGCCCATGACCACGTAGAGAATGCCGGCAAGGCTCGCACCCCACTGGTCGTCTTCGACCCGGCCCCCGGAGACGGTGTACCGCACGGGTGTCGGATAGTAGTTCTGCATCCGGCCACCGGCATGAAGTCTCTTGACCATGGCTCGATTCTATCGCGCTGGCGTCGTGGCCAGTATGGCCATGCTCGACTTTTGCCAGGGTGCCGGAATCCGGCCTCTTGTGCGCGAAACAGCCTCTATGCGTCGAGCTGAGCCTTGACCAGATCGTTGACCAGCTCCGGATTGGCGGTGCCGTCGGTGGCGCGCATGACCTGCCCGATGAAGAACCCGGCCAGCCCCTCGCGCCCCCCTCGGTATTGCTCGACCTTGTCCGGATGGGCGGCGATCACTTCCGCGACCGCCGCCCGTATCGCTTCCGTGTCGGTGATCTGCTCGAGGCCGCGACGCTCGACGATAGCAGCAGGCTCTCCGCCTTCCTCGACCATGATGGTGAGGACGTCCTTGCCGGTCTTGCCCGAGATGACGCCGCTGTCAACGAGGCCGACGAGAGCGCCGAGCTCGGCGCCACCGAACGGCAGGTTGTCGGCACGGCCGTCTTCGAAATGCGGTGAAAGCTCGTTGATCACCCAGTTGGCTACGTTCTCGGGCACATCGTGGGCGGCAATCGCATCGTCATAGAACGCCGCCACCGAAAGCTCTCCGGTGAGCAAATCCGCGGTGTCGTCACCGAGCCCCAGTTCCTTGCGGTAACGTTCGTACCGCGCCCTCAACTCGGGGTTGCGCGCTCGGGCCTTGTCGCGCAGGTCGGCGCCGGACCTGCGGCTGCGGCGCCTCCTCTCGGTGCCCTCGGCAGCGCCTTGCGTGTCGGCGGCCAAGCCCTTGGCGACTTCGCCGGAAGGCCGTTCGGCGTCGATGGCCCGATCTTGCCCCTCGGCTGGCCGGTCGTGTCCAGCGGCGGCGATCTTCGCCCAGGTATCTCGTAGCGTCACGACGCGGTTGAAGACCGGTGCCCCCGGCTGCGAATCGACCGGATCGGTAAAGAAATACCCCAGCCGCTCGAACTGGAAGTGCTCTCCGGGTCCCACACCGGAAACGGCGGGCTCGAGGCGAGCGGCGGTCAGGGTGACGCGGGAGTCCGGGTTCAGAAAGGCGGTGAAGTCCTCCCGCGAGGACGCCGCGGCCTCGTCGGGATCGGCCACCGAGAAGAGGCGATCGTACAGCCGCACCTCTACGGGAACGGAGTGTTCGGCGGAGACCCAGTGGAGCGTTCCCTTGACCTTGCGCCCGTCCGGGGCGGCGCCGCCGCGGGTCGCCGGGTCGTAGGAGCATCGCAGTTCGACAACCTCGCCCGACCCATCCTTGATGACCTCCTCACAGCGAATGAAGTAGCCGTAGCGCAACCTCACCTCGCGACCCGGCGCGAGGCGGAAGAACCCCTTCGGCGGATCTTCCATGAAGTCGTCGCGTTCGATATACAGCTCGCGCGCAAAGGGCACTTTGCGGCTGCCCTCCTTGGGAACGTCGTGCGGATAAAACGGTGCCTGAAGCTCGTCGAGCTCGTCGCCGGAGGCTTCGCTCTCGGGGTAGTTGGTGATGACGACCTTGAGGGGCCTCAGCACGCACATGACGCGGCGCACTTCCGGGTTGAGGTCCTCCCGCACGGCAAACTCGAGCTTACCCATGTCGACGCGGCTGTTGGCTTTGGCGATCCCGATCAGGTCACAGAACAGTCGAATCGCCTGCGGACGTATTCCCCGGCGTCGCATCCCCGAGATCGTCGGCATGCGGGGATCGTCCCATCCACCGACCCAACCCTCCTCGACGAGCCGCAGCAGCTTGCGCTTGCTCATCACCGTGTAGTCGAGGTTCAGGCGGGCGAACTCGTACTGTCGCGGCCGCGCCTCGCCAACGTCGACGTTTTCGATGAGCCAGTCGTAGATGGCACGGTTGTTCTCGAACTCGAGCGTGCACAGCGAATGGGTGATGTTCTCGATCGCATCCGAGAGTGGATGCGCGTAGTCGTACATGGGGTAGATGCACCATTCGTCGCCTGTGCGGTAGTGGTGCGCGTGGCGGATGCGATACAGCAAGGGATCGCGCATCTTCATGTTCGGGTGCGCCATGTCGATGCGCGCACGAAGCACGTGGGCACCCTCCTCGAATTCC
>CBDUAS010000351.1:0-4856 GCA_965365185.1 uncultured bacterium
CGCGCCGAGTCGAAGTCGAAACGTTCGAGCCGGCCTCTCCAGCGCGTCGCCGTGCGACGCCTCGTGAAACAGCATCTCCAGTCCCCCATAACCCTGAACCTCCGGCGCAGCGCCCGACAGGGTGATGTGCCCGTCAGCGGTGGTGTAGCCACCCGACCCGTTGGCGTAGTAGCTCACGTCGACGCGTTTTCGGCCCTCCGGCCATCCGCCCGAGTAGGCCGTGGCGATGCGCGGCGCGATCGCGGCCTCGAAGCGGCGCGCCAGGGGCATCGTCTCGGCGATCCAGGCGCGGTTCGCCCGATCGTGCCGGTCCCAGAAGAACATCCGGTACAGGTCGATGTACTCGGCGAGCATCTCCAGTATTCCCTGGTCCCGCGCCGTCAAGCGATTACAGTAGTTGCCCGCCAGCACCAGGCAGTCGCGCAGCGCCACCAGGCCGTCGTCCAACAGCAGGTCGCGGTCGATCATGTCGAGCCGGTAGACGGTCACCGGCACCTCCCAACGCTCCCGCTGGCGGGCCTCCATGCCCTCGTAGATCTCGACGTCTTCGGACCGCAAGCGGCTTCTCGGGTCGAGGGCGGTGGTGTCCGCCCCGGGTCCGGCCTGCCCCCATCGATAGAGAAAGTGATGGAAGTTGATGAAGACGTCCGAGTGGAAGGTGAACAGCTCGGAACGCGGAACCTGATGCGCGATCGGCGGCGCCGCCGCGGCAACCTCCGGCTGCGACGTTGGCGCGGCGTCAGCCGCTACGCCGGGTTCGCCAAGGAGCGCGCCGCCACCGAGCAGCGCCGCAGCAAGGATGGCAACCACTCCGCCGTGTTTCTCCATAGCCACCACTCCGGGTCGTACGTGGGATCTTCACGTCTTCGGGGCAACGGGCCTCGCGACACCCAATGTAGCGCGTGAACGGGGAGCTTCAACTGCTACCGTATCGATCATGACCGACAACGCCCCCCGCTCCGACCTTACGGACTCCTTCGCCCCCTGGCGGATCAAGCTCCACGAAGTGATCTTCGAGGCCGACACCCGCGCCGGCAAGGCGTTCGACGTGGCGCTGCTGATCGCCATCCTGGTCAGCATCCTCGCGGTGAGCCTCGAGACCGTCGATTCCGTGCAACAGCGCTACGGCAACCTGCTGGTGGCGATCGAATGGACGATCACGGCGCTGTTCACGATCGAGTACGTGCTCCGCCTGCTGTGTGTCGCCAGCCCGTGGCGGTACGCCAAGAGCTTCTTCGGGATCGTCGACCTGCTGGCGATCCTGCCGACGTACCTCAGCCTCCTGCTCCCCGGCTCCCAGTCGTTCGTCGTGATTCGCTCGCTACGCCTCCTGCGCGTATTCCGCGTCTTCAAGCTGGCGCACTTTCTCTCCGAGGCGGCGGCCCTGCGTCGCGCCGTCTGGCAGGCACGCGGCAAGATCGTCGTCTTTCTCACCACCGTGCTGATCGCCGTGTCGATCATGGGCGCGGCGATGTACGTGGTCGAGAACGTCGACAGGCCGTCCGAGCAGTTCACCTCCATCCCCCAGGGGATGTATTGGGCCGTGGTGACGATGACGACGGTTGGCTACGGCGACATCGTGCCGGAAACAGCGCTCGGCAAGCTGCTCTCGGCCTTGCTGATCATCCTCGGCTACAGCCTGATCATCGTGCCCACCGGCTTCGTCTCCGCGGAGCTCGTCGGGGCGAAGATGACCGCGCGGCCGGTAACGACCCAGACGTGCGCGCACTGCATGCGTGAAGGGCACGATGTCGACGCCCTGTTCTGCAAGTACTGCGGAGAGAGGCTGTGAGAGAGCGACGAACCTTCGTCTCGACATGAGCCCCGGAGCCAGCCGATCCGGTAATCATCGGTAGAGCCGCCAAGAAACCGCCGGCCTGCCCGGACCTCGTCCCGTGCATGCCGCGCCCGGACGACTACCTTCAAAGAATGTGAGGGAACAGTTGAGCACGCCAAAGGAGTTCGATTTCGGTGACGATGCCGTCGCCACCGCCTACGACACCGTTCTGGTCCCCAACCTGTTTTACCCCTGGACGGAGCGCCTGGTGAAGCAGTACGGGCCCTGGGAGGGCCGGAGGGTCCTCGATTTGGCCACCGGAACCGGCGTCGTCGCCCAGTTCATCGGCGAGCGTGTCGGGCCCGAGGGAAGGGTCTTCGGCGCCGACATGAACGCGCAGATGCTCGCCATGGCCCGCAAGCGTTGCGCCGATCTGTCGCCGCGCGTTCGCTTCGTCGAAACCCCGGCGCATCCGCTCGACATGCCCGACGCCTCGGTGGATGTCGTCGTCTGCCAGCAGGGCTTCCAGTTCTTCCCCGACAGGGACGCCGCGGCCGGCGAGGTTCGCCGCGTGCTGCGCGCCGGCGGCAAGACGGTCGTCAGCACCTGGGAGCCGGTGGGCAAGTGCCGCGCCTTCGGCGTGATATGCGACGCTCTCGAGGCGATCGGCGAGCCCGACATCGCCGCCTCGATGCGGATCCCGTTCGACAACATGCCGGCCGACGAGCTCTTCGAGCACTTCGAGTCGGCCGGGTTCACCGATATCGAGATCGAGCAACAGGAGCGCGACATGGTGCTCGACGGCGGACCCGAGGTTGCCGTCGAGGTTGCCTACGCCACCCCCATCGGTCCGCCGCTGCGAGCCCTCTCCGCGAAACGCCAGGCCGAGTTCCGTCGCGCGCTCACCGAGCTCGTGTCGCAAACCAGTAACGGCGCAACGGTCATGGGGACCATGGTGTCGAACGTCTTGGCCGCCACGAATCCTGCCTGAGCCGGAAACCTCCCCCGCGTTCTTCTTTAGGAACCGTTGTCCGCCCTGTGCGGTCCGGCGTTGACAACGGCCGCCTGCGAAGATGGAGCGTACCGAACCGATGACCGCGCGGATGTCACCGGCAGAAAGCGGGTTGAGACACAGCGGCCGCTCGACGGCGGCCGGCGAACGATCGCACAGACCCGCTCCGGTTTCGGCTCGGGCGAGGGAGCGTCGCTCTGCCGCCCTCGCCCTGCTGCTGCTGGTGCCGGCGCCGTCCATCGGCACCGCTTTGGCCATGTCGGTGGACGCGACCCAGGGCACCTGGGTCGGCCAGGGGGTCTACGCGTTCAGCAAGCTATGGATCGCCGTCCTGCCGGTGGCGTGGTTGGTGTGGGTCGATCGCCATCCGCTGAGCTGGTCGCCACCGCGGCGCGGCGGACTGGGCGTCGGGATCGGGCTCGGCGTTGCACTCAGCCTGGGGATCTGGGCCGCCTACGCGTCGATCGGGCCATCGCTGATCAACGCCGCGCAGGTGCAGGCGCGGGCCATGCGTGTGGGCATCGGCGAGCCGTCGACGTTCATCCTGTTCGCGGGATACCTCATTCTGGTCAACTCCTTGATCGAGGAATACGTCTGGCGATGGTTCGTCTTCCGCAAGTGCGAGGCAGTGCTGCCTCACGGTCGCGGTGGCGCCGCGGTGCTGCTGAGCGCGCTCCTGTTCACCGTGCATCACGTCATCGCCCTGCGTGCGCAGTTCGACTGGTTTCCGACCATCCTTGCCTCCATGGGTGTCTTCGCCGCCGGCGTCGTGTGGTCCTGGTGCTATTCGCGGTACCAGTCGGTCTGGCCCGGTTACCTGAGCCACGCCATCGTCGACCTGGCGCTTCTGTGGATCGGCTGGCTGCTGATCTTCGTCGTCTGAGCCAGCGGCCGCAGGCTCCGGCGCCCTTCAGCAAGCTGGAAGGCTCCTCCGCCCCCCTATAACCTGTGACGGTCTTCTCCGAGGGGAACCACGCTGATGAGGACCGCCATCGCCGAGCTCGCCCGGGACCTGGGATTCGCGCTCCGCAGCCTGCTGCGTCGACCGGCAGCGGCCCTCGTCGCCGCCGGCACGCTGGCGCTGGGACTGACCGCCTGTATCGCCGTCTTCACCTACCTCAACGGCTTCCATCAGCCCTTTCCCGGCGTCGACGCGAATGGTCTCGTGCGCATCTTCGGCGTCGAGGACGGGGCACCCTACCAGGACATCTCCTACCTCGATTTCCTCGACTACGCCGGGGTCGCTGACGCAACGAGTTCGTTTGCGGGACTCGCCGCGGCCCAGGCCAACTACGCCGCCAGCGTTCGTCACGAGGAGTTCACCGAGGTGGCGTTCATCGAGGCTGTTTCCGGCGACTACTTCTCGGTGCTCGACATCGGCTTGCAGCTCGGTCGCGGCATCGAGCCAGCGGACGACCGCGCCGAGGCAACGCCGGTGGCCGTCCTTTCCCACGCCTGGTGGGTGAGCAGCTTCGGCGGCGACGAGGCGGTGCTCGGGCGCACGATCTACCTGAACTACCGGCCGTTCGTCGTCGTCGGCGTCGCGGCGCCGGAGTTCCTCGGGGCGACTTCGGCCGTCCGCCCGCACGTTTGGATACCGTTCGCACCGTTCCGCGACCGCTACACGAACTGGGCGGCGGCAGCGGAGAACCGGGATCAGCCACTGGTGCGCGTGTATGGGCGATTGCGATCGGACGCCGAGTGGCTGCCGGGTGGCGTTCTCGGGTTCGGTTCCGCAAGGGAACACAGCCTCGAGGAACTGTCCGCGATCGCCGCCGGGCTCGACGAGGCTTACCCCCGACAGGAGGGCAGTCGCCGGCTGCGTGTCGATGCCGCCACCTGGATCGACCCGCGCTCCCGGCTCGCGGAGATGCCGACCGTACGCATCATGATGGCGGCGGCCCTCGGGCTGCTGCTTCTGGTCTGCGCCAATGTCGCCAACTTGTTGCTGGCGATGGCGGCCGGGCGTCGTCGCGAGATCGCCACGCGCGCCGCCCTCGGCGCCCCGCCCGCTCGGCTCCTGCGACAGGCGCTGCTGGAAAACGTTCTCCTGTCGGTCGCCGGCGG
>CBDUAS010000352.1:0-4847 GCA_965365185.1 uncultured bacterium
GACCTTGCCGCCGTCCACGACGGCCGCGAGCCGCTCAACTCCGCCGACCAGTCACATCGCTTCTTCCGGAGGCGCCCGCCCGTCGGTGAGCCGGCCTGGCTGGTGTACGAGCTCGAACGCCCAACCGAGATCTCGTCCGCACAAGTCTACTGGTTCGACGACAAGCGCTTCTGCAGGCTTCCCGCCTCCTGGCGCGTCCTGGTCCGCGACGCGGGTGAGTGGAGCCCCGTAGCCGCCCTTACGCCCTACGAGGTCGTCAAGGACGCCTTCAACACCGTGGCCTTCGAGCCGGTCGTGACCCGCGCCGTGCGCCTCGAGGTCGAGCCGCAGACGGTGTCGTACAAGGCCGGCGAGATCGGCCCGCCGGCGGCCATGTTCATCGACGAGGACATCGAGTGGCGTGAGCTCGGGGTGATCGAATGGCAGGTCGCGTGAGGGCTCACTCGGTGCGACGACGTCGGCTGTACGACGTCAGCCGGACGACGTCAGCCAGACGACGTCAGCGCCCGGGAACGACGCTGATCCCATCGAGTCCATCGAAGTCGCGGTCGAAGGTGGCGACGTGCGGTGCGTCGAGGCGGCGCGCAACGGCAACGACGGCGGCGTCGGCGAAGCTCAACCGACCGTCGCGATGGGCGCGAAATACGTCGAGGCTTTCGAGGAAGAAGTCGGAGCAGGGCACGAAGTCGATCTCGGGGACTTCGAGCAGCAACGCGCCGACGCGGGAGGCCACCTGGTGACCGCGTCTGACGAGCAGCACCGTGACGACCTCGAGGAACACGTATTCGATCAGCAACGCCTGTCCCCAGCGGCCCGCGAGGAGGTCCTTCATGACCGCGGCCGCGGGTTCATGATGAACGTCGTTGCGGTTGTGGTAGGCGATCAGAAAGCTCGAATCGAGCACGATCACTGCGTCATGCCCCGTAGACGATGCTGTCGATCTCTTCGCTCAGGCGCTCGTTCCCTTCCGGGAAGTCCTCAGGGCGCAGGTCGGCCAGGCTGCCCCGCCTCGGCAGGTCGAGCGGTCGGGCCAGGTACGCCTCCATGGCTTCGTTCACCACCTCGCCCATCGTCTTGCCGGCCCGCGCGGCGCGGGCTTTGAGCTCTCGGTACAGCTTTTCGTCGAGATTGCGGATCGTCGTGTCCATACTGCGGAGGGTAACACAATGAACACTTGTGTTACGGAGCGGTTACGCGTAGCCTCCGAAGCATTGCACCGGATCCTGGAGCCAGGATCCGTTTGGGTGCAATATCAGGCTCTGATGACTCGCCATCCCATCACGCGAACCCTCGGTATTCTGATACTTGCTCTGGCCGTGGCGATCTCGGCTTGCGCTCCGGATCAGGCCTCGGACCACGGGTTTGGGTCCGACTCCGCGCTCGCTTCGATCGAGCAAACGGCGCCAGGAACACGCCCGCCGGCCGAGCTGATCGCCAGCTTTGACGGGCTCGGCGTGGGCTTCGACGGGCCCCAGGGGCCGGCCACCGGACGGAACCCTTCGGACAACAGCCTCGCCGTCGGGCCGAACCACATCGTGCAGACGGTGAACTCGCGGCTGGCGATCTTCACCAAGCAGGGTGAGCTCTTCGACACGACCGGCGAGGTGCTGTACGGGGCGGTGCCGACCAACACCGTCTTCCACGGCTTCGGCGGCGCCTGCGAGGCGAGAAACAACGGCGACGCAGTGGTCCGCTACGACCAACTCGCCGAGCGCTGGCTCATCGTCATGCCGCTGTTCCGCCGGGCCCCGGCGCGGCCCGATCAGCCGGAGGTCTGGCAGCCCGGTGACAGCGTGTATTCGAGCCCGCCGGGCGTTGACGGCCAGCCCGGCCCGGCGGCGCCGCTGTTCGTCCCGCCGCGAGCAGAGCAGGAGCCCGGGCCCGGCGCGCGTGGCGGACGCGGAACCCAGGACCGTCCGCCGCCGGAGGAAGGTCCCTACTCGATGTGCTACGCGGTGAGCACGAGCCCCGATCCGATGGGCTCGTACTACCGCTACGAGTTCCTGCGGCCGCTCTTTCCCGACTACCCGCGGCCGGCGGTGTGGCCCGACGGATACTACGTGCCCACGAGCACGGGTGATGACGTGATCGAGAAACATGCCTGCGTCGTTGACCGCACCGCCATGCTCCGCGGCGAGCCCGCCACCGAGCAGTGCGTCATCGTCGCCGACGTGAACTTCCTCAACAACGCAGATCTCGACGGGCAGGCGCTGCCTCCGGATGGCGCCCCCAACATCATGATGGCCACGGGCGGCATGCAGCTCCGCGGCGACTTCGACGACGACGGGATCTACGTATGGCAGTTTCAGGTGGACTGGGACGATCCGGCGCGGACGACGCTCTCCGGCCCGGAGAAGATCGACGTGGCCCCCTATCACTACCTGTGCGACGGGCAGCTCACCAACTGCGTGCGCCAGCCGGGCACCGACCGCCATCTCGACTCGCAGGGCGACAAGATCATGGCCCGGCTGGTGTACCGAAACATCGACGGGCGGGAGGCGGTCGTCGCCGTACACTCCGTCGCCACCGCGGCCGGAGGCGGCGGCGTCCGCTGGTACGAGTTCGACGTCGGCGCTGATCGCACGGTGGGCCTGCGGCAGCAAGGCACCTACGCCCCCGACGGCTTCTACCGCTGGATGGCAAGCCCGGCGATCGACCGCCGGGGCAACATCGCCATCGGCTACTCGTTCGGCGGCACGCCCCACTATCCCGGCCAGCGTTTCGCCGCCCGGCTGGCAGACGATCCACTGGGCGTCATGACCCTGCGCGAAGCCGTGCTGGTGGAGGGCGAGGGCTCGCAGACGACCACGCTGCGCTGGGAGGACTACACCCAGACAGCGATCGATCCGACGGACGACTGCACCATCTGGTACGTCGGCGACTACCTGAAGCAGGATGCTCCGAGCTACTCGACCCGCATCGGGGCGTTCAGGCTGCCGGGCTGCTCCACCGGCGACTGACCGGAACGGGGGCTATCGCGATCGCTCGTTCGTTCCTCTACTTCTTCCGCTCGACGACCCATTCACAATGGGCGTCGCCACGGACCATGTTCTTGGTCAGCTTGAAGGTGAAATCCGGGTTCAGGCTCTCCGCCGCGCCGTCGCCCCATCGCTGATGCCCGACGCCGCAGGAATCGAAGTCGATCCCTTGCTCCTTCCACCGCTTGTGCCAGGGACACTGCGTCGTCCTCCCGACGCACCGGTCCTCGGTCGATTCGACGACCTCGAAGACGAACTCCGGCCCCATGGACGCCTTCGCCATCAGGTGCATGACCCCTTCGACATCGGCCGCGTTCTCGCTGGCCAACCCGAGGTCGTCGGCAAACTGCTTCGCTCCCTTTCCTGCTTCATACCAGAGCGAGCCGTTGAACTCCTCGAACTTCTCCTGACCCACGGCCTTCTTCAAAGCCCTGGAAATCGCTGTGTACGCCCCGGTCAATCCGAGCGTCGCAATTTCCCACCGCGCCTTTTCCGGGATTGCGTCCAACTTGTCAGCCATCGAGCCCTCCAGTGAGAGATATTTCGTAGGACTGCCTTCTTTTCGACGGCAGGGTTATATCACTCGGCGAACACCGGCGTCCGGACGGATGATCGTGGCTTCGATCCCGTTCGGACGTTCGCCGAGCACTGCGGAGTGCGGCAGGTCGAGATCTGGTTGCCCATCCGCAGCTGCGGGTACATGCTGTCGCTTCCATGCACGCGCGAAACCGAATTTCGATGTTGCGACGAGCCACCACCGCGCTCACCGCGGCGACAATCATCAGTCTCGCCGGCGGCGACGTCGCCGCACAAGAAACGACGGTCGTGCTGCGCGCCGCCACGGTGCTGGACGGCCGCGGTGACACGCTGATCGACCGGGACGTCGTCGTGCGCGGTGGATCCATCGATGCCGTGCTGCCCGCCGGCGAGGGCCGAGGTGACGCGGTGTATGACCTGCAGGGGATCACCCTGCTTCCCGGCCTGATCGACACGCATGTGCACATGGAGTGGCACTTCGACCGCACCGGCAAGCTGCGCAGTCGCGCCGTCGAGGAGACTCCCGAGGAGGCAATGCTCTACGTCGCCGAAAACGCCTGGGTAACGTTGGATAGCGGCGTCACCACGGTGCAAAGCGTCGGCTCGCGCAGCGAAGGCGCTTTACGCGACGCCATCGCGCGCGGCGTGCTGCCGGGGCCGCGCGTGCTCACGTCGCTGGGATCGATCGGCGGCGCCGACGCTACCGCCGAGGAGCTGCGCGAGCGCGTGGCGCAGTTTGCCGAGCGCGGCGCCGACGTCATCAAGGTCTTCGCCTCGGCGTCCATCCGCGTCGGCGGTACGCCGACGCTGAGCCAGGAGCAGCTCGACGCCATTTGCGGCGAGGCCCGGGCACGCGGCCTGCGTGCGGTGGTGCACGCGCACGGCCCGGTGAGCGCGCAGCGCACAGCGCGGGCCAACTGCACGGCGGTGGAGCACGGCGCACTACTGGACCGCGAGACGCTCGAGCTTCTGGCGGAGCGGGGCGTGTACTACGACCCCAACATCGACCTGATCTTCCGCAACTATTTCGAGAACGAGGATCGCTACCTGGGCATCGGCTCGTATACGGAGGAGGGCTTCGAGCAGATGCGCCAGGCGGTACCCCGTGCCCTGGAGGTCTTCCGCGACGCGCTCACCGTACCCGGCCTGAAGATCGTCTTCGGCACCGACGCTGTTGCCGGCGCCCACGGTCGCAACTGGCAGGAGTTGATGTATCGCTCACGGCAGGGCGGCCAGGACCCGATGGAACCCGTCGTTTCGGCGACGTCGCTCGCCGCTGAATCCCTTGGCATGGAGGACCGGATCGGCTCGATCGCGCCCGGACTCGCCGCC
>CBDUAS010000353.1:0-4843 GCA_965365185.1 uncultured bacterium
CCTGTAAGCAAGGTGCCGGAATTAAAAAAGGATGAAGCCGAACCTTATCAAATTCGTCCGGCTACGTTAGACGACATCCCCACGTTATTGCGGTTATACCAACGCTATGCGGCGGGCAAACTCGTCACGGCGGTCTTCTTCGAAGTCGACCTCCACGTAGAAGCCGAGTTTTTCCACCCCGTCGACACCCTCACGCACGAAGGCCTCGAGGGGCGTCGGCCGGTCGATGGAGACCGGCGGAAGGTCGCGGCGCAACGTCTGCGGGAGTTCGCCGCGCTCGCTGTAGGTCACGGTCACCCGCGGTCGCGGAGAGTCGAATCCGGTGAACGTGATCTGGGCGCTTCCGGCCTTCCCATCGGCTTTCGGGCGCACGACGGGGATGACCCTTCCGGGGTAGTTGAGCGCCTGCCCGCGGGCCAGGCGACCGAGAACGTCGAAGAAATGCAGGGTGCCGAAGTAGATCTCCTCGTGCAGGGCCTCCATCGAGGCGATCTGTTCCTTGTCGACGCCGATCTGATAGTCGGGCTCGCTCAAGGTCACGTCGACCCGCAGCTCGCCGAAGTGGGGCGCGTCCGAGGCTCGCGGCTTGCCCTCGCTGGTGAGCATCACGTGGTCGTAAATCCGCATCAGCGTGTCGCCCTGGAAGTGGTCCCAGAAGCGCTCCAGGTCGGTGATGATGCGCTCGTCGACGACGGTACGATCGCCCACCGAAGCTTCGATCCAGCCGGTGGTGACCCTGGCCTTCTCGTAGTCCGGAAAACGGTCGAAGTAATCGCGCAGCACCCAGCGCGGCTCGAACGTCTCGCGCAAGATCTGCTCACCGTCGGTCCCGGTGACGATGACCTCGTACGCCGGTGCGTCTTTCGGCATCTTCTCGAATGCCACTTGCTCGAGATCGAGCCGCAGATCGCGGGCCAGCACTTCGTCGATGGGGAAGATTTCCAGGAGCCAGCGTGTGGGCGTGTACATCGCCTGCTGCGGCCAGCCTTCGGGGGCTCCGACCTCGGCGAAACGGATCCGGATCCCGCCCAGCTCGACCCCTTCGAGCCGCGGCCGGACCGAATCGTACAACCACGAATACCCCTGCTTGTACGCGGAGAGCACGGTCACCTCGGTGGACGCTGCAGCACCGGCGGCGAGCAGCTCGCGGCGTGCCTCGTCGGCGATTCGCTGTCGGACCTCGGGTGGCTCGCTCAACAGAGCCCGCAGGGTCACCGGCGTGTCCGGCCGTACGGCGGGCAGGACATCCGCGCGGAAGTGGTTCCAGAATGCCTCCACTTCGGAGGGGATCTCGATACGCTCGTCGATGATCGGCTTGCCGTCCCGCACGTCGATGTTTTCGACACTGACGTCGATCCGGTCGGCGGTAAACAGCTCGTCGGCGCGGGCGCGCAGGTGCTCCAGCAGGCCGTCGTCCGCCTTCTCCACGTGAACGGAGACGGCGAGGTGCTCCAGGTCGCGGTCGGCGAGCGTCGCGGCGAGCGTCTCCAGCTTGTACAGCGAGGTGGCCGCCTGACCTACCGGGGAGCGACTCGAGACCGCTCGCCACATCGCATCCTCGACGTCCTCGATCGTCGGCCGATCCTTGCCGCGCTCATCGAGGTGCGGGAAAGTCCGCGCGAGCTGCTGCACGGCACGCTCCAATCCCGCCGCGTCGCCGCCCGTGAGCACGAGGGCGGTCCTGTCGTTGAACGCCTCGCGTACCACACCGATCCATCCCTGGCCGGGGTCCAGATCGGGCAGCGTCAGGCGCTCTTCCTCGACCAGCGTTGCAACCGCCGGGTGGCCTCCACCGATGAGCACCAACGGGGGGCGCCGATCCGGATCCTCGAGCTCCTCGGGGGTGATCGCCAGCGGAATGGTCACGCCCGCTGCCTCCAGGCCGATGCGGGCGGCGAGATCGATGCTGGCACCACCGCGATCGTCGGCGGCGCTCAAGACGACGTCGACCCGGTCCGGAATCAGGTTGCCGTCGGTGTCGCTGAAGAAACCGTCGGTGGAGTACAGATTAGAAAGATCGAGATCTTCCTTGTCCCCGCCGCCGGGCCGCCGTCCACCGCCCGCCGGGGTTCCGGCGTCGTTGCTCACCCAGACAACCTCCGCAGTCTCACTGTCGGCGGTGACCTGCAGCCGCAGCAGGCGGATGCCGGTGAACTTCAGGTGCGGCAAGGGTTCCGCGGTTTCTGCCGCGGCGGCCTGCGCGTCCTCTTGTCCGGCGGCCTGCGCGCCCTCTTGTCCGGCTCGTGGCGCTGCTCCTCCGGCCGCCTCCGTACCCGGCGCTGTGTCCGTGCGGTTCGCCGCGGCCCGTAGCAGGTCTACGGCGGTCTCGCGGCTGCCGGAAGGAACCTCGACCTCCAGGTCCACGCGATCGAGGTCGGGCGCGCCATGCCGCACCTGGATGCGCCGTACGATGATGCGCCGCGGGTCGACGTTGCCGTCGGCGAGCACCGCTCGCACCGACGTCGTGACGTCCGCGAGCGTATCGCCCTCGGGGTCCCAGAGGTGCGGCAGTCTCGCGGCCACTGCCAGGGCTGCAGCGGTGATACCGGCAGTGTCACCACCGGTGACCCGGATGATCGGATTCGTCCCGTCGAGCAGCGTGACAGCGCCGGTCCCCGGCTCCAGCTCCGTGGCGGAGGTGCCGGCGGACGGGGCCGGGTCGGCGCCGATCGCCAGGACCGCCGCGCCACAGTCGGCGGCGTCGGAGACGCGAGGTAGGGGCAAGTCCATGGACATCGTCTCGTAACCGAGGCGCGCAGCGATATTGGCCGCCGCCGCGATCTCGCTGTCCGTAGCAGTGCCCGGGAGTGACAGACAGCCGCCGACGTAGTCGAGGTGCCCGTCACCATTGCGATCCTCGAGCAGAAAGCCGGGGTCGTACAACGATTCCAGGCCGCGGGACTCGGAGCCCTGCGAGGCAGGCGCGGCGACCGATGGTTGCGCGGTCGCCTGGACGATCCGGGGGGAGCCTGGTTCGGGGGACGCCACGGCTCCGCCGACAGGAGTAGGGGTCAGCGAAGTGGCCGCAAGCACGGAAGCGGCGCAAAACGACAGGGTGGGGACGAGGACCATCGGGAAGCGGGCGACGCGTGGCGTGGGCATGCGGGTTCAGCCTCCCCTGCGGCGACAAGCAGCCTGAGGAACGTAAACGGGTAGCATGTATCTTTACCACACTGGCCTCCCGGACCGGCGCGTTGCCGGCCGGGCGATGGAAGCGAGCTCCACGTGTACAAGGCTTCTTCCGCCGCGCGCCGGCGACGGCGAGATCTACTGGCGCTGGGCTTCTACGGGGTCGCCGCCGTGTTGCTCACAGCGCCGGTCGCGTGGCATTCGACAACCACGGTGGCACGGGCGATCCGGCCAGACGTCTGGCTCAACGTGTGGGCGTTGGCGTGGACCTCCGAGCACTTGGTGACGGCGCCCGCCGGGCTCTTCGACGCCAACATCTTCTTCCCGCACCTGCGGACTCTCGCCTACACGGACCATTTCATCGGCGAGGCGCTCGTTGCCGCACCCGTGTACCTGAGCAGCGGGAGCGCGGTGGTGGCGTACAACGCGGCGTGGTTCGCCGCCCTCGTGCTGACCGGCTGGGGCGGGTACCTGTGGACACGCTCGCTGTTGGGCGATGAGCCTGGTGGCGAAGCGGCGGCCCTGGTTGCCGGGGCCGTGTGCCTCTTCGTGCCCGGAAAGAGAACGGCGCTTTCTCACCTGCAGGTGATCTCGTTGCAGGGGGTGACACTGTCGCTCTTCGCCGCCCACCTGCTCATCCGGCGGGCGTCGTTCAAGCGGTCCGTAGCCCTGGCCGGCGCGGCTGCCTACGCCGGTTTGTGTAGCTGGTATACAGCGGCGTACACGTCGCTGGCGCTGGTGCTCGTCCTCGGTGCCGGGCTGCTGATCGATACGCCGCGGGAAGGCCGCACACGCACGGCAGCCTGGGCGGGGGTGGCCATCCTGATGGCGGCGGCCATCATGTACCCGGTGTCGTTGCCCTACCGCGAAGTCCAGTCCGCGATGGAGTTCGAGCGGCCTGTGGACGAGCTCATGGCAACCTCGCTGTCGCCGTTGGACTTCGTCTCGTCCTGGTCGTGGGCGCACCGGGAATGGATGCCGCAGGGATCGGGAGCGGGCGGCTATTTCCCCGGTTTCGTCGCCTTGGCCCTCGCCGCCCTCGGTTTGTGGGACGGGTGGCGGCGGCGACACCGCTGGCCGCTGGTCTACGCCGGCGCCGCCGTCGTGTTCGCCGTGCTTGCTCTCGGCCCGCGGCTCGTCGTTGCCGAGGGCCTCACCATGCCGATGCCCTACGAGCTGCTGTTCCGCTGGGTGCCGGGCGTGGATGCTCTGCGAAATCCGTATCGGGCCGCGTTCTTTGCCAGCATCCTGCTCGCTGCGCCGATCGGCTACGGGGCCCGCGTGCTGATCGCCGCGCTGCGCGGACGGCTCCTGTACCGGAAGCGCTGGCAGGCACATCCCCGTCTGGCCACGTTGTCCGTGACGACGTGGTCGTTGGCGCTGGCCATTGCGACCCTTCACTTGTTGGAATCCTGGCCAGGGCCGCAGCAGATCGCGGCGCTGCCGCGCACGGGCCCCGCGTACCAATGGTTGGCGGCGCACGACCCGGGCGCCGCGGCCCTCGTCGTGCCCTTGCCGCGCCCGTTCGACGACAATGCCCGGTACCAGCTCGGCACTGTGGGCAACTGGGTCCCGCTGGTGAACGGGCACAGCGGCCTGTACCCGGCCGACTTCCTCGAGCTGTACGAGGTGGACGCCGTCTTTCCCGATCCGCGGTTCCTGCGTGCCTTGAAGGAACGTTTTCCGGTCCGCTCCGTGATCGCCCATCACGGCC
>CBDUAS010000354.1:0-4826 GCA_965365185.1 uncultured bacterium
GGCCAACACCTGGGATCAGGACAATCTCGGTGCGCTCGAAGCGCTGGTCGCAGATGCAATGCGGGTTCACGATCCCGGCGAGCTCAACCAGGCAATCATGGAGCTCGGCGCCCGTGTCTGCCGCCCGCGCGCGCCGGCCTGCGACGAATGCCCTTGCTCTGCATGCTGTGCGGCTCACGCGCTGGGCATCGAGGAGCTGATCCCGCCGAGCGCCAAGGAAGCTGTCCACGCCGTCACCGAGTACGCCGCCGTGATCGAGGACGACGGCCGCTACCTGCTGTTCCGCGGCCAGCGCCCCAGCCTTGTGGCCGACATGTGGGAATTCCCGACGCTGGATTCGCGCTTGGCGACGCGCCCCTCGAAATCCGCCCTAAAACGCCACCTCACGGAGCTCGGCCTCGCTGTTGAGCTCGGCGCCAAGCTGGGCGAGATCCGTCACGGCATGACCAACCGCCGTATCTCGTGCCGCGTCTACGAGGGGCGCCTTTCGGAGCCGCCGCCCCGGCCGGGCGCAACCCTCGTGGCGGAGTCCGGAGACGGGGCCGTGACCGAGACCGAGAGCGGGACCGGGACCCAGATAATCCCGCCCGCCCTCGCAGACGACACGTCGCAACCCGGGTTCGACAACGGCGCCGCCCCGCGCGAGCGCGGCTGGTTCTCCGCCGACGAAGCGGCCCGCCTGCCACTGGCAGCCTCGGCCCGCAAGACGCTCGTCGAAGTGCTCGAAGAGCCCTTGCCCTCGACTTGACCCCTGCCGAGCCGCCCCTCTACGATTACCGGGTCCTGGGAGCCGTTTCCGGCTCTAGATTCTCTGGCGGCCCTATCGTCTAGCCTGGCCCAGGACACCGCCCTCTCAAGGCGGAGACACGGGTTCAAATCCCGTTAGGGCTGCCTTTTTCTTACCCCCCCACGCACGCCTTTCTGCTCGCGCCCCGGGTGTGGCGATCGCCATCGACTACCGATGACGTGAGGCTTTTTCCAGATCCCGAAGCCGATCCTCTAGGTCAGCGATCCTCTTTTGCTGCGTCTGCACGACTCGGGTCAGCAGCGCAACAAGGTCCATTGGCGCAACGCCCTTACGGCTGGGAATCGACACCAACTCTGGCACCTCTTCCGCGATGAAGCCCAGTTGGAGATCCTGGGACCCGTCCGCCTTGTAGGTGAATGCGTCTGTCCCGTTGTCGTTCTTCAGATACACGGATACTTTTATATGAATTCCCTGCCCGCCAATCCGTCGGCGGGAAACCCTGTAGCGACGGGGCGGGTAGCCTTAACGGGTCCCCGACGCGGGGACCGGGGAGGTGAAGGTGAAGAACAGAGCCATCTTTGCCACTGCCGCGACGTTGTTCGTGGTCGCCATGTTCCTGCCGGCATGGGCGCAGCACGCTGAGTACTACGTGCTCGACGGGTTCGGAGGCGTCCACTCCGGGGATGGTGCACCCGCGATCCTCGGCGCGCCGTATTTCGGCTTCGACATCGCCCGGGACATCATCTACGTGCCGGTTGGCACAACCTCTGCAAGCGGTAACGCCCTCTTGATTCTCGACGGCTTCGGCGGTGTCCACGCCGTCGGCGCGCTGACTGCCGATCCGCCTGTTTTCGCGCCGCCGTACTTCGGCTTCGACATCGCGCGAGGCATCGCTCGCCGCGACGTCCCGCCGCGCGTAGCGTTCAAGTCAGAGAGCTTTGCCCTTGACTTTGCCGTTACCTTCAATCTTTATGCGCAAGCACTGGCCACTGTGATCTATGTGCCGACAGACGGTTACCTCATCGTCAACGGATCGTCGTACATGAGCTGCTCGGTCCCCGGTGCCAGCAACAATCTGTCCGCCCGCCTGACAATGAACGTGGGCTCCACCGACGACGGCTTGCCCAGCAGCATCGGGTTCGTGCAGTGGAACGATTGCACGAACGTGCTCGGGTATCCGACGAACAGCCGGACCCTGTCCCACGTCTTCCCGGTCACGGCTGGACAGCACACGGTCTATCTGTTGGTCAGGAAGGTTGGCGGCACCGGCACGTTGAGGCTTCTGGGCAGAACCCTCAACGCGCAGTTCATCGCAACCGATTTCAAGGGCGATCTGAATGCCGTCGTTCCGACGCCGGCTGCCACTCCGGATGATCCATTCGCAACGGGCGAGATCATTCGTCGCTGAGCTGATGAAGTGTCGGCTGGAGGTGCGAACCGGGACGCCGCCGGCGGTCGCAGCGACTACGAGGACGAGCGCCCCGACCCCTGCGAGAGCGAGCGCAATAGGGCGACGACCACCCGGTCTTTCGCAGCTTGGTACGCATCGCGGTCGTGCGCGAATCGTCGGGCGAGCGCTTCTTTCGCCGCCGCGTACTCCTGCGCCAGCTCGCGGTGGCTGCGCAGCGCATCTCGGAAGGCGAGCGTCGCCGTCCACTGCGGCCCGCCCTTCTCGACCATGTGGAGGTGGTGCGTGCGCGGCTCGCCCTTCACGAAGTAGTGGCGCCGCGCGATCCCGGCCTCGCCGCGATACTCGTAGCCGAGATCCTCGAGGGGCGCGACGCACCTGGTGGCATCCTCGTAGCTGGAGACCCCGACGAGGAGGTCGAGAATGGGCTTGGCGGGCACACGCTTGATCGCCGTACTCCCCACGTGGCGGACATCGAGGATGTACGGACCGATCGCCGACTCGATGCGCTGTGCCTCGCGTTCGAACGCGCGCGCCCACTCGTCATGCGCGCGATGCAACGAAACTGTTCCCGAACGCAGTCCCAGGATCAACTCGCTGCCCCGCGCCGACTCACGGCCGCAGCACCAGCCGGTATCGCTTCACCATGACGGTGCCGACCTGGTCCTCCGCCACCGCAACCATCAGGTCGTCGCGAATGTAGGGCTCGATGTCGACCCGCATCTCGGCCGGCAGATCGATGGACCCGAGAAAGCGACCGGCGGCGCCAAAAGCGTCGAGCGCATAGAGCTGGCGCCAGCACGGGCGATTCACGTAGTCGTCAAGCTCGTCGGGATCGAGCTCGCAGCCATCCACTCGCTCCCCGGCAAGCTCGCGCAAGACCCACACGCGACCGCTCTGATCGGGAATGAGATCCATATAGAAGCGTTTCGTGGCAGGAATCTCCGCGCCGGCCCAAACGAACTCGGGAATGAGCTGCCGCCAAAACTCCGTGAGCCGAGCTCGCAGCCAACGAGCTTCGTCGGCCGCCACGGCCACTGGCTTGACACTGCGGGCGACCCGCAGCTCGCTACCATCGAGGTGGCGGGCGGCGAACTCGTACGTTTCACCGGCGCCCACGAACAGGGTTCCATCACGGCCGAGCGCCCAGACCTGTTGCGCCGCGAACGGGATCAAATTGACGTTGAACGACAAGCCCTGTGCTCGCGCCTCCATCGCCGCGAGCTCGAGCATCCGACGATCGACGGGAACGAAGGGCTCGTCGACGAAGTCCAGCGGCAAGGGCACTGATTTCCCCGTCGCCCCTGTGGGGGTCCGGGCGATCATGCCGAAGCGAAACTCGCCATCGGGTCCGTTGGGCAGCCGGCCGTAGACCCAAGCGAAGCCCTCGTCGGTCACCGTTGTCGGTGCCCCACCGGGGGCGCGCCAGTCTGCGAGCAGCTCGCCGTTGTCGGGAGAAAACTCGTGGATGCGGCCTTGGCCGATATCGCGAACGATCAGGCGCGGTTCGTTGGTCAGGCCCAACACCCACGGCCGGCGGAACTCCCCGGGGCCATCACCGGGCCCGCCGATATCGAAAAGGTGCCTTCCGGCCAGGTCGTAGACGCGCACGATCGTCGCCACCCGATCGAGCACGTAGATGCGACGGTCGTCGGCAACCAGCGACGCCACCTGCGCGAAAACGTACGCATCGTTCCCGTCGAGCGTACCGATGGAGGCTTCTTCGACCAGCTCGACCGACCCCCACACCGATCCCGACTCGTTGCGGACGGTGGTGACGTTTCCCTCGGTGCTGACGGTGCCGACCCAATCGCCATCGCCCTCGGCGGTATCCTCCTGCGTGGCGCAGGCGGCAAGGGCAAGGGCGACCACGGAGACGGCGACTGCCGGTCGGATCCTCATGCGATCGAGGCTAGTGGACCCCGCTCACCGCTTCAACGGGCTGACGAGGGCGCGGGGGGTGGTTGCGTTGGCGACGAGGTCTCCAGATCAACTCAGAGCGGGTGATACCAATGTACCCACCACAGGAGTCCCACTTCCCTGGGTGGGGCTACCCCACGTCCGTCCTGCATGGCCCCACCCGTGACACCCGGATCCGGCCGTTGGGCGGGTGCTAGATCCTGCGCCGTTGATCCTACCGAGCAGTCAGCCGTCGTTCCTCTTCGTGCAGTTTCGCTTGTCCCATTCTTCCGGGATCAAGCGACGCCGGCATTGTAAGGTGGCGTGGGGACTTCCAAGGAGGCGTGAGAGTGAGGCGAATGCGAGACGGACTGATGAGGCGCGTCGTCGCGTCTGCCGCCACGTTGATCCTTCCCATCGCGGCCGCCGCCCAGGAGGCGCCTCCGCCGATCATCGACATGCATCTGCACGCGCGAGACGCGCCTGACCCCGCGCGCGAGTTGCCGCCTCGACTCTGCCTGCCGATCACCGTATACGGCGTCGTCAATCCGACCTGCGCTGCACCGATCGTGCCGCCGTCGACCAACGAGGAAATGGTGGCTCGCGTGGTCGAGATCCTCGAGCGTCGCAACATCATCGGCGTCATCAGCGGGTCACCGTTAGAGCGGGTGCAGCGTTTCGTCGACGCTTCTCCCGACCGCCTGGTGCCGGCGTATCAGCTCAACCTCGGCGATGAGCCCCACCTCTCGCCGGACGACCTGCGCCGACACG
>CBDUAS010000355.1:0-4817 GCA_965365185.1 uncultured bacterium
GGTCTAGGTCGGCGCCCTGCGGATGGTAGCGTGGTGACGCCTGTCGCTCAGGCCTGAGGGGGAACGAGGAACGCGGCGGCAAGAACAGGGAGGTGACCCGAGATGCGTCTGTCGGGCGCGGTTCTTCTGAGCTTGGCTGCCTTCCTTGGAACGGTCATTGGCTCCCTGGGTCTTTCTATGGAGCCTCCTTCTTCGTCGCAGAGCTTCGACACCGGTGTCACGGCGCGACTCCGCGGCATCAGCGCGCCCGGCAACGGTGTCGTCTGGGCCAGCGGCACAGGCGGCACCGTGGTGCGCACGACCGACGGCGGGGAGTCCTGGAAGAGGTTTCCGGTCGAGGGAGCAGAAGGCCTCGACCTGCGCGACATCGACGCCTTCGACGAAAACGTTGCCTACGCGCTGAGCATCGGCTCCGGGGCCGACTCGCGCATATTCAAAACGATCGACGGCGGTGCGAGCTGGCAGACCCAGTTCGTCAATCCGGAGCCCGAGGGGTTCTTCGACGCCATGGCCTTCTGGGACGCGGAGAGGGGGGTCGCGGTTAGTGATTCCATCGACGGGAAGTTCTACGTCCTGCGCACCGAGGACGGTGGCGCCCGGTGGACGCGGGTGCCGCCGGAGGGGCTGCCCGAGGCGCTTCCCGGCGAGGGCTACTTCGCTGCCAGCGGCACGAACGTCGCCACGTGGGGCACCGACCGCGCTTGGTTCGGCACCGGCGCCGCCGAGCGCGCCCGGGTGGCCCGTTCGACCGATGGTGGCGAGACCTGGCAGGTCGTCGACACGCCCCTGCCCGCGGGGCCGACGTCGGGGATCTATTCCGTCTTCTTCCTCGATGCAGAGCGCGGGGTCGTCGTCGGTGGCGACTACCGTCTCGAGGACGAAGCCGCCGACAACGCCGCGTTCACCGATGACGGCGGGCGTACCTGGAAGCTGGCCGAGAGCGGTGGCCTGACGGGCTTTCGCTCGGCGGTGGACCATGGCCCCGGTGCGGAGGGTCTGTCGCTGGTCGCCGTGGGGCCGACCGGCGGGGACTTCTCCACCGACGGTGGCCGTACATGGCGTCCCTTCCCGGTGCCGCGCGGCCTTCATACGATCAGTTTCTCGCCCAGCGATGTAGCACTGTGGGGGGCGGGCAACGACGGCATCGTCGCTCGGCTTGCCGTACCGTCCCGGCCGGTAGCGCCACGCTTCACCGCCCGCGGCAACCTGATGGGCCATCCTGCTCCCACGCGCCGGCGCTGAGACATCGATTCCGCGTTACCGAGCCGAACGCAGCATGATGAACCCCATCAGCATGATTTGTGCCGTCAGCAGCAAGATTGTCAGCGGTATCGGCAGAATCAGGATGGTGGCCATCTGGCTTAGCCCGGTCGCCAAGGACACCCCGGCGAGGAGCTTCTGCATACCCCACAGCGACTCTTGCCCCTGCAGCAGTTGGATGCCGAGGATGGCGTTGGCGAGACCCCAGCCCATCACCACGAGCAGGCTGAAGAGCATGTGCAGGCCGTCGAGATCCGTTGCCTCCGGTTCGCCGAGGGTGATGGCCGGGACCAGTATGTTGGCGACCGAGAAGATGATGTTGCAGATCACGCAGACGTAGAGCGCGGCGCTGATCCCGGCCGCGCGGACGCGGCTGTTCAGCAGGTCCTTGAGCGTCAGAACGGCAAACGGATAGAGGGCGATGAAGCTGAGCTCGAGGGGTACGGTTGCCAACAGGTGCAGCATGCGGTCGCGGTCGAACGTCGCCACGAGGTCGATCACGAAGCTGGGGATCGTCAACGCCGCGACGACGAGCGCAGCCCACCCCGCTCGTCTCAGGCGGCCTCGACCCGGCTGATCAATCTCCGTTGCGGCTTCGCCCCCGGTTGCGGTCGCGTACGATTCGGGCGGATCGAGCTGTGCGATCACCGCCTCCGCGTCGGCGACCGTGGGCGCGCCGTTCACGCGGGCGGCGAGCGTCTCGATGATCTGCGTGCGCACGTCGTCCAGGATGCTCGCGGCTTCCGCGCCCGGTAGCCGCGATTGCTCGAGCACGTGGCTGATCGAATCGAGGTAGCCGTCGATCAGCCCCTGAACCGCACCCTCGTGGTCCGCGGCACCGGGACTCATGGCTTGTCTCCTTCCAGCAGGTCGTTGGTCGACGTCTCGATGTCCTTCCAGTACCGGATCATTTCCGCGACGCGGGTCTCGCCTGACGGGGTAAGGCGGTAATAGCGCCGCGGTGGGCCGGCGGGAGAGGCGGCGACCCGAACCTCCAACCAACCCTCCCGCGTCAGCCGCGAGAGGATCGGATACACGGTGCTCTCGGTGATGGAGAGGCCGCGCACGCTCTGTAGAGCCTGCAGGATCTCGTAGCCGTAGGCCTCGCCGCGGCGCAAGATGCCCATCACGCACATCTCCACCAATCCCTTCCTGACCTGTGCGATCCACGTCTGCATTTCCATCGAGCTTTGCTTGTCTGTTATACGCTATAGTGTAATGCAGAGTAGCGATCTGTCAAGGCTCCGGTTGAGGCTGCCCGAAGCGGCTACTCGCGCAATCCGATGCGGCGTAGAAGGTCGTCGAAGCGGGGATCGTCGCGCAGGTTCCTGAGCCAGGCCGTCACGGCGATCGTCACGATATTGTCCGACCCTTCTGCATAGGCTCGTTGGAGATATTCGAAGGCACGTTCGGGCTCGCCCCAGGCGGCGTAGATTTCCGCCACGTCGAGCGTCAGGTCCTGTTCCAGCCATGCGGCATCACCGAGGGCCTCGAACTCGGCCAGGATGCGCTCGACGTCGGCGTCCCGTCCGGCAGCGGCGTAGGTGCGCGCAAGCACGGAGCGCGATTGCAGCGAAGCGCTGGCCGCGACCATCGCTTCTGCGTGGGCGATGGCGGCGTCGTGTTGACCGAGCGCCGCGTGGGCGGTGGCCAGGGGATTGCGGGCGCCCCAGAACGTGGGGTCGAGCGCGAGGGCCTCCTCGCCAATGCGTATTGCGCGCTCGAAACGACCTGCGTTGTTGCTTACCGAGGCGTGCGCCGAGACCAGCAGTGGCGACAACGGATCGAGCTCGCGCGCCCGCAGCAGATGCGCCTCCGCCTCGTCGAATCGGGAAAGCCACGTGAGCAACAGGCCATACCAGTGGTGCGCCGTGACGTAGCTCGGATTCAGCTCGATGGCCTTCACAAACCGCTCTTCCGCCGCCTGCCACTGCCAGTCGAACACCGAGATGAAGGCCATCGTCGTGTGGGCATCGGCAAGCGAATCGTCGAGCGACAGGGCAATCGCCGCGTAGTTGCGTGCATCCTTGGCGGCAACCGCTCGGGTGGGCTCCTCCGCCATGAAGAAGTTGTCCGCCATGCCCGCGTAGGCGGCGGCGTACTCGGGATCGATATCGATCGCCTGCCTGAAGTACTCGGCCGCGCGCCGGTAACCCTCCGGCGTGCGTTGGCTCCAGAAGTGCCGCCCGCGCACGTATGCCGCGTGGGCAGCGGGATCGACCGCCCGCTCCGGCGGCGGCGTCTCCTCGCCGGGCACCGCCAGGCCGATGCCTCGCACCAGCGCCCGGGCCACCTCACCGTACAGCCTCGCGATGTCGCTCGGACCTCCCTCGAAGCTGCCGCTCCACACCTGACTGTCCGATGGCGCGTGCACCAAGCGAACGTTCAACCGCACGGCATCGGCGATCGACAGCATCGAGGCCTCGACGATCCCGTCAACGTCCAGGAGATCGCCGATCCGAGCCATCGACGAGCTGCCGGCGTCGAGCCCCACGGTGGAATAGCGCGAGGTCACACGGTCGAACACCCGTATCCGGCCGAGCTCCGTGATGAGCCCGTCGGTGATTCCCTCGGCGAACACGTCCTGCCCCTCGTCGCCGGTGAGGTTCTCCACCGGCAACACCGCCACGGCACGGATCGACCGCGCCTCGGTGGGTACGATCCATCTGCGGTAGGTGCTCGACGCGAGCACGATGACCACGAGCGCCGCCGCGACGACCCAGGGAGAGATGAGCGACAAACGCGAAGCCGGCGGCGGCGTGTGCCGGGCTACCTCCGCGGTCAGCCGGTAACCACGCTTGGGAAGCGTCTCGATGTAGCGAGGCTGCTTGGCATCGTCGCCCAGCGCCCGCCGCAGCTCCGAGATGCAGCGGCTCAGCGCCGCCTCCTCGACCACCGTATCGGGCCAAGCCCTCTCGAGCAGCGCGTCCTTCGACACCACGGCACCCTCGGCTTCGATCAGACACGCCAGCACGTCGCGGATCTTGGGCTCGAGACGCACGACCTCGTCGCCGGCGCTCAGCGTGCCGGCGGTGAGGTCGACGTGCCAGTCGCCGACGCGCAGCCTGTTCCCCGCGGTGGGCAAGTGAGGTGCTCGAGACGAAGACATCCGGTCGCCTGGCTCTCGTGAAGCCGTCTGATTCTGGTGAAGCCGCCTGATGGCTCGCAAATCGGATGAGGACGTCGTTTATTGTGCATCACGCGAGGCGCCTCGTATAGAGGTCGTCCCGGCATGCCCGCGCCCCGTGCACGACCTGTCGGCAGGACGCTCCCTACTTGGTCGCCTCTCCCGTCTTCCTCCGCTCCCCGCTTTCCCCTCTCGCTCCGTTGCCGCTCTCCTGCCTCCAGAGGCCGATCGCGGCCATCAGGAAGCGCGAACCTTTTCCGATGGAAAAGCGAAGGATTCCATCGAGCTTCGGGGCCGGCTTTCGCTCTAGCTTGGGCGCATCTTCACGCGGCGCCCTCGCGGCGCCCCAACGAGGAGGTACGGCAATGCGCCATACCCACCAAAGCGCACGGTTGCTGGTTGCCTTGATGGCGGTCGTCGCGATCCTTTC
>CBDUAS010000356.1:0-4800 GCA_965365185.1 uncultured bacterium
CTGGGAGGGATCTCCCGCCGCCATCACGTTGTAGCCACGCGACTCGAGAATGCGCGCCGACACCTCACGGACGACCTCTTCGTCTTCCACGACCAAAATGGTCTCGTTACCACTGAGCCCCTGCGCCGGCCGGGCGAGTCCTGTCTCCGGCTCGACCGAATCGCTCACGGCCGGGAGTATCACCTCGAACCGGGCTCCCTGGCCCGGCTCACTGCGAACGACCACATGACCGCCATGCTGCTGGACGATCCCATAGACGGTCGCCAGCCCCAGCCCGGTCCCCCGCCCCACCTCCTTGGTCGTGTAGAAGGGCTCGAAAATGTGCGGCAGCGTCCCGCGGTCGATGCCGGGGCCGTCGTCGGCGACGCTCAAAACGACGCAATCGCCCGCGGCATCCGCATCATCTGTCGAAACCGGCTTCAGCCTGCGGTTGCAGGTCTCGATGGTTATGCGGCCGCCCGTCGGCATGGCATCGCGAGCATTGACGACCAGGTTGATGATGATTTGCTGCAACTGGCTGCGATCGGCGCGCACGTTCTTGACTTCCGGCGATGGCAGGATGTCGAGCGAGAAGTTCTCACCGAGCATGCGTCGCAGCATCTCTGCGGTATCGGCCAACACCTGGTTGACGTCGAGGACCGATACGTCGATCGGCTGGCGCCTACTGAAAGCCAATAGCTGGCTGGTGAGATCGCCGGCTTGGTCGACGAGGACCGCAATCTGCGCCAGGTCGTCGGCGAGGCCGGCATCGGCGTTCCCGCGCGACAGCGCCAGGTGGCTGAAGCCCTTGATGCCGGTGAGCAGGTTGTTGAAGTCGTGCGCGACGCCTCCGGCCATGCGGCCGATGGCCTCCATCTTCTGCGACTGCCGCAGCCTCTCCTCCAGAGCATATTGCTGGGTACGATCGGTTGCCGAGACCGTCAAAGCAACGACGTCGCCATCGCGAAGCACCGGACTGACACGGTTCTCGAAGTAGCCCACGGCGCCGTCTTCGTATTCGTACTGAACCTCGAAGCGGTCGGGCTCGCCGGTCTCGACGACGCGATCGAAGCAGTCGTTTGCCGTTGCATGCCAGCACGTATCGAGATGATCGACCATCCGTGTGCCGATCAACTCCTGCGGACTCGAGCCGCCTACCGCGTGGTTGATGAACCGTATGGTTCCGTCGATATCCAGGAGCATGATTTGATCCGTGGAGTTCTCGATGATCGACCGCCGCAGCGCCTCGGAGTGCTTCAACGCCTCCCGCGCCTCCACCTGGGAGGTGATGTCCTGGAAGGCGGTGACGAAACGCTCCGGACCCGACCGATAGGCATGCACCCGAAAGTGTTTGCCGAGAACGGCGGAGTAACGCTCGAAGTCGGCCGGCTTGCCGGACGTCACGACGTCCGCGTAGCAACTGATCCAAGTTTCCTGCTCGACCCCGGGAAAGACCTCCGTGACCCGCCGGCCGATCACCTCGGCGGCCGAGACACCGAGGATGCGCTCGAAGCTCGGGTTGACCTCGACGAAGACGTAGTCCACCGGCTTGCCGTACTCGTCGCGGACAACCTCGTGCAGAGCAATGCCGTCGAGGGCGTTCTCGAAAACCTCCTGGTATCGCTTGCGTTCGGTCATCGGCTCTTGCGCGCCACCAACTCGCGGGCGCGGGAGAAAACGGCGTCGAGCATGTCTTCGGTGAGCTTTCCCGTGAACGTATTCTGCTGGCTCGGATGGAAGCTCGCCAGGACCACCGTCACCTCACCGGCGGCGTTTTCGATGGTGATCTCCGCGCCGTGCGCAAACCGCGGCTTCGGTCGCGGTACGCAATGACCTCGGTCACGGTAGATGCGCAAGACCTGATCATAAGCGAAGAGCCCCAGCGGCACGACGCAACGAACACGCTGCCCGCGACCTCCGAGCAAGTCGATCTCGCGCTCGAGAAAAGGCCGGCAGTGCTCCCGTTCCTCCGGTCGCGGTGCGTTCCCCGGCGGGGCGCAACGAACCACGGCGGTGACATACGCACCACGGAGCTCGAGTCCATCGCCGCGGTCGATGGACTTCCGCTGATTGGCAAAGCCCGCGCGGTGCAGCGCGCGATACAGCCAATCACCAGAACGGTCTCCTGTGAACATCCGGCCCGTGCGGTTGGCGCCGTGCGCGGCTGGTGCCAGGCCGACGATCAGAAGCGTCGCACCGCGGTCACCGAATCCGGGTACGGGGCGCCCCCAGTAATCCTGCTCGCGGTACGCCGCTCTCTTTTCCCGAGCTACGTGCTCGCGATGACGGACGAGCCTGACGCATCTGCGGCATCGCAGCACCTCGTCCGAAAGGCCACGCCAAACGCCGTTCAGATCCTGGCTCAACGGTTATCGTCCTTGTCATCCTGGGCGCGCCACAAGTACCAGCAGCCGATCGATCGATACGGCGCCCACGGTGCGGCGAGCCTCTCCATCGTGCGCACATCCGGGAACGCGTCGAGGCGGTAGGCGTGCCGGAACCCGGAGCGAATCCCGAGGTCGTCCACCGGCAGCACGTCCAGTCGCCCCAGATGAAACATCAGAAACATGTGAGCCGTCCAGCGCCCGATACCCTTTACCTGCGTGAGCTGCGCGATGACGGCTTCGTCGTCGAGGAAACGCAAGCGTCGCAGCGAGAGCCTCCCGGACTCGACCGCCTCGGCCAGGTTCACGACGTACGAAGCCTTCTGGCGCGAAAGACCCGCGGACCGCAGATCCTCGAGCGGCGTCTCCAGGATCGATCGCGGGTTCGGCGGCCGGCGACCGACCGCGGAAACGAAGCGCCGGTGGATCGTCGCGGCCGCCTTGCCGGAGAGCTGTTGATAGATGATCGAGCGAGCCAGCGCCGCGAACGACGCCCGCTGCTGCGCCTCATCCAGCCGGCACCTGCCTTGACGTGAGATCAGTCTCGCCATGGTCCGATCGGAGCGCTCGACGTGTCGAACGGCGCGACCGAGCTCCGCTTGCTTGATCAACCGGCACCTCCTGCCCCCGGCCGAGATTCGATTCCACCGTCCGCTGCCTGGCCGGCCCCCCAGCCCGAACGCTCCGTCGCCTGAAGGTTGAGCCATTTTCCCGCTGACCCGCGGCCGCCTGCTAGTGTTTCACGCTATGGACTGGCTGAACTTCCCGATCGAGCGCGCGGATATCCTGCAGTGGCTCGCGCAGGCCCGCGACTTCGCACTGCCACGACTGCTGCAGACGGCCGGGCAGCTACTACTCGGCCTCGTGCTCTTCGTCGTCGCGCGCTGGATCCTCGTGCGCGTGCAGCGCCGTTTTGCCTCCAAGACGCGTTCGTTGATCGACGACCACGTCATCACCGTGACCCGCCGGGTAGCTTCCATCTGCATTTGGGTATGGGCGTGCTGGCGCATCGCCTTCATCTGGGAGTTGCCGGGGCTTGCCAACTTCGTCGTCGCCGTTTGGATCGTTGCCGTCTCGATTCCTATCGCCGATTTCGTCGCCAACCTCCTGCGCATCGTAGAGGAGCAGGTCGTCCCGAAGACGGAGACGACCCTGGACGATACCGCGTTGCCGCTCCTCAACAAGGTGGTGAGGGTCCTGATCATCGTCGGCGCCGTGGTCATGGCCCTTTCCGAGATGAACGTCGAGATCATGCCCTTCGTCGGTGCCGCCGGCGTCGCCGGCGTCGCCATCGGCTTCGCCGCCAAGGACACGCTGTCGAACCTCATCGCCGGCGTACTGCTCATCGTCGACCGCCCCTTCAACGTCGGCGATCGCATCGAGCTTTGGGGGGCGCCGCAGGGAACGGCGGCCTGGGGGGATGTGATCGAGATCGGCCTACGGGCGACGAAGATCCGCAACCCCGACAACCTGATCTTCGTCATCCCCAATAACGTGATCATGCAGCGCGACATCGTCAACTACACGGCATCCGGCGACAACATCCGGCTACGGATCCCCATCGGGATCGCCTACGACGCCGATCAGGCGAAGGCGAAGGAGATCATCCGCGAGGTGGCGCAGCAAACGCCGGGGGTGATGAGCGAGCCGGCCCCCGTAGTCATTCTGCGAAACTTCGGCGAATCATCCATCGACTTGGAGCTGCGCGTGTGGATCGATCAGGCGCGACGCCGGCGAGCCATCGGCGACGAGATCACCGAACGCGTGAAGACCGAATTCGATGCCGCCGGTGTGGAAATCCCCTACGCCAAACGAGATCTTTACATCCGCGCCATTCCGGGGGAGACAACCCCGCTTATTCCGGAAACGGCCGCCGACGTCCCCACCGGCGAACCGTTCAAAGAAGGAGCCTCGAAATGAGCGAGCAAACGGCAACTTCCGCCCCTCAGGGCGGAACGGTGAAGAAGTCGGCAGCCGTGCCGGCCGAAGACCTCAAGGGTGCGCGTACTACCCGCATCCAGGTGCTCGTCGGGCCCGACGACGGCGCTCCGAACTTCGTCATGCGGCGTATCCTGATGGACGAGGTCGGCAGCGGGATGCCACCCCACACGAACGCCGTCGAGCACGAGCAGTACGTGCTGCGCGGGCGCGCGCGGGTGGGCATCGGCGACCAGGAATATGAGGTCGGCGGCGACGACTCGGTGTACATCCCGGCCGGGACACCGCACTGGTACGACGTCGTCGAAGCACCGTTCGAGTTCCTGTGCATCGTGCCCAACCGGCCAGACGAGGTACACCTGGTGGAGGCGGATGCCGGCGGCGAATGAGGCCCCGATAGCAGCGACCTGCGACGATGCGGCGGCCGCCTGCGGCCTGGCCGCTGCGGTGGCGATTGCTCGATCCGCGTAACCCGGAGGATCCGCACGGGAGGCGTCAG
>CBDUAS010000357.1:0-4800 GCA_965365185.1 uncultured bacterium
GATGTAGACGTGCACGATGGCGAAGTACACGAAGCCCCACGCGAACAGGTGGTGCCACATGTGGGTGCGGAACGAGCCACCCAAGAGCGGGATCACCCAGCCCGTGAGTCGGTCGACGATGCCGCCGGGGTGCGAGCCGAGCTCGGGGATGCCGTCGTCATCGAGCGGCCCTCTCTCGACGAGGTTGTCCTGTACACGACCGGCGAGGACGAACCCGATGCTTGATCTGGTCTGGAAGGACCTCGTGGTAGCGCGGCGCCCGCTGATGATCGTGCTGCCCTTCGGTGTGCTCCAGCTCGCCGCAACGGCCTCGGTCGGGCCGGTGTTCCTGCCCGCCGCGCTGCTGCTCGCCGCCGTTCTGGCGTTTGGATCGATCCCCATCGAGGAGGCGCAGCGAACCGAAATCCTGTGGAACAGCTTGCCGGTGCGACGCGGGACCATCGTCGCGGCGCGTTACGTCACGGCACTCACGGGCATGCTCGCCGGGCTCGGCCTCAGTTGGGTGGTCGCTCAGGTGGTGAGCCGGCTGATGGGGAACAGCGGTGCGCCGTTCGCCGGCTTTCCTGCCTTGGCCATGTTGCTGGCGATCCTGGCGCTGGCCGCTGCGGTCTTCCTGCCGTTGTATTTCTGCTGTGGTTTGGGCCGCGCCGTGATCCTGTTCTCGGTCGCCGGCATCGCGTCGATGTGCGCGATGGCCATCGGCGTGCGCATCACCCTGTACGTTCACGGGTACGACGGCGCTCTCGTCGATCGAGCCACCTGGGAGGCGGCCGGCCCGGAGCTGGCGGCGTGGCTGCACCCCCGATGGGAGCGACTTCTTCTCGGTTTGGTCACCGGTTCCGGGCTGGCGATGGCGCTGTCGCTGTTGCTTGCTCGACGGCTGTACGAGACCCGAGACCTGTGAGCTCTTCGGGGGGCGACGCGCCATCCGTGTCGAGACCCTCGGCTTCGTCGTCATCGACAGGGCGCAAAGGAGCTCGGGCGAGCTCTTCGGCACGCTGTCATGGGAGGAACACCTGATGAGATTCCGTGTGGTGACGCTTTCGGTGCTCGTATGCGTGATGGCGCTCGGCCCACTCGCTTCGGCGGCGCCAGCCGGGTGCAACTCCGGGCAATGCGCCCGACTGGCAGGCCTCTGGCGCGGGGAGATTCAGGTCAATGCGAACCTGCGGCTGGAGGTCTTCTTCCACATCGTCGTGCGTGCCGGTGACACCCTGGTCGCAACGATGAGCGTGCCTGCTCAATCGGTCCGGGACATTCCGGTCGACGTCGTGTCCTGTGCAGACGGCAAGCTGCGACTCGAGGTCCACGCTGTCGGTGCCGTGTTCGAGGGGCGATTCCACGAGCATCGGACTCCGTCGGAACGCGCTTCCATCAGCGGCGAGCTCACTCAGGGTCCGCAGGCGTTTCCGCTGGAGCTGACCCCCGCGGCGGAGCCACCCGCGGCGTTGAGCCGCCCGCAGGAGCCGCAACCTCCCTTTCCCTACGACGAGGAGGAGGTGACGTACGCGAACGGCGATGCGGGCGTGACGTTGCACGGCACGCTGACTCTGCCTCGCAGCGTCGATCCGGTCCCGGCCGTGGTGCTCATCTCCGGCGGCGGTGTCCAGGATCGTGACTCGACCACGCTTGGCCACAAGCCCTACCTGGTGCTTGCCGACCACCTGACCCGACGAGGGGTCGCGGTGCTGCGGTCCGACGATCGCGGCCTCGAACGGATCCGCGAACCACGGGACGTGGGCGAATTCCTGCAAGCGACAAGCGAGGACTTCGCCTCCGACGCCCTCGCCGCCGTAAGGTTGCTCGCCGCGCGGCCGAGAATCGATGCGCGTCGCATCGGCCTGATCGGCAGCAGCGAAGGCGGTCTGGTGGCGGCGATCGCGGCGACCGGCTCCGACGACGTGGCGTTCGTGGTTCTGCTGGCGACGCCGGGACAGAGCGTCGAAGACCTGCTGCTCGACCAGTGCGAATTCATCCTCGGTCCCCGCGGTGCCCCGGACGCGTTCGTCGATCGAGCAAAGCACTACCACCGCCGCCTGTTCGACATCCTGCGCCAGGATACGGATCGAGCCACCGCGGAAAGCAGAGTGCGCGAGCTGGACGAGAAGATGCTCTCCGGGCTCGAGGACGAGGAGAGAGAGTGGTTCGCCACGCTCGGGCAGACCATGGCCGGCAACCCGATGGTGAGGTTCTCCCCGTGGTTCCGAACCCTCATCGCCCTCGACCCGGCGGAGGTGCTGGCGCAGGTCGACCGTCCCGTGCTGGCGATCTCCGGTGCCAACGATGTGCAGGTACCGACGCGCCGCAATCTGCCGCTCATCGAGGCGGCCCTCGAAGGCGGCGGCAACGATGACTTCGTGGTGATGGAGTTGCCGCGGCTCAACCACATGCTGCAGACCAGCGGCACCGGGTCGCCCGACGAGTACGCCGCAATCGAAGAGACTTTCTCGCCCGTGGCGCTGGAGGTCATCGCTGCCTGGATTCTCGAACGGGTCGCGGAGTCGTGAGCGAGACGGCGCCGAGCCCGGGTGTTACCGACTTGGCGAAAGTTGCTGTTAGAAGATAATAAGTTTATGTAAAACATAAAGAAGTTGTTGCAAAACACTAAGAGCTGCGGTATGGTGCGTGGAAGAGCCAGAGGTTGGCAAAGTGGTCCCGAGTCACCCCCCGACAAGGAGGTCGTCGATGGCCATCGAAGTGACGCTCGACCTCGTACTCGTGCAGCGCAAGATGTCGCTTACCGAGCTTTCCGAGCGCATCGGCATCTCGCTGCCCAACCTTTCGCTGCTCAAGAACGGCAAAGTCAAGGGAATCCGCTTCAGCACGCTGGAGGCGATCTGTCGCGAGCTCGACTGCCAACCCGGCGAGATTCTGGAGTACCAGCCCGACATCGTGTGAGGGAAGCGGCATACCCGGCGGCTCACGCTGCCGGCGAGCCAGTGAGGGAGGATGTCATGCACGAGAAGAAATGGACCCACGCGGCGTGGATGGCAATCGGCGCCGCCGCGCTGACGCCGGCGAACGTCTTGCTGAGCTTTCTCGCCGACATGCCGGTCCTCCGGAGCCCGCGCCTGTTCGGTGCGACGACGGCGCTGCGGTTGGACGTGATTGTGGCGCTGATGGCCTTGATCGTCGGCACCACGGCCGCGGTGCTCTCGCTCATCGCGCTCTACCGATTTCGCGAGCTGCTCAACGAACGCTATTCGTATCACGGCGTCGACACCTTGGTCACGTTCGTGATCGTCACGATCGCCGTATTGGTGTTCGTCTCCGTCGCCGGGCGCATGGCGATGGCCTTGCTAGGCCTCAACGGGAACGCGGTCGGCGTGGCGATCATGTTCGTCATCCCGATCATGCTGCTGGGAGTGGTCGTGGGGATCGTCAGCATCATCCTCGGCGTACGTCTTTTCGGCCTGGAGAACGACTTGCAGCACCTGATCCGCCCCTACGCGGTGGTCTCGATCATCGGCGGCGCCTGCTTTGCGCTCATCGTCCTCGCGCCGGGGGGTATGCTGTTGCTGATCGCCGAAAACGTGCTGTTGGCGCTGACGTTCTTCCGTGCCAGCGAATCGGAGCCGACCCTCGAGTTCGTCTAGGCGTGAATCCTCACGACCTTGTTCACCGAGCTCCGCCCGCAGTGTGCTCCGGGCTCGGTGCCCACGTGGTGAACAACGTCCGGAGAACGAACAGCTAGCGCAATCCGTCCGCACAGCATTCGGCGTGACACGCGCGAGGGCCTTCTCGCACGCTGCTAGAATTCCCTGCAGAATCCCCAACTCTTTGCGGGGCGTTCATGCGGATCAGGCCGACGCAGGGAATCGCGCTCACGCTGCTTGCTCTCGTCATCGCCGCGGCCCTGACCTGGGCGTTCATCGTCGGGCCCTACTGGCTCAGCGAAGTCCTCTACTACACGTATCAGGAAGACACCGCGGCCGAGCTCTTCGAGGGCCCCCACGACGGGTCCTCGCAGCCGTTCATCGACTCCTGGCACCTGCGCACGATCGGTTACGTCAGCCTCGCGATCGTCGGGGTTCTGATCGTCGCCGGTATCCTGGCGGAGCGTCGCGGCCTGGCGGTGGTGGGGGGGGTCGCGCTGTTTCTTCCGGTGCTGGGCCACTTCGCCTTGAGCATGTTCTTCCTCGCCGGGCTCGGTCTGCTGCGCGCGCTGTGGCTTCCGCTGCTCGATGCGTCGTACGGGGCGACCGGCGATGCCGGCTACGGATGGTTTGGTCTCGGTAGCATCGTCTACGTCCCCTACGTGGCGGTCGTCTACGCGCTGTCGTGGGTGGGGATCGACGCCCGTGTCGCCCTCGGCTACGTGGTCATGGCGCTGGGGCTGTGCGTGTTCGTGCTCGGCATGATGGCGTGGTTCGCGACCCACCTGCAGCACGAAGGGACCGCCGACTTCTGGCTCTATCGGCTCAGCCGCCATCCGCAGTACCTCGGCTGGATCGTGTGGACGTACGGGCTGCTGCTGTACTGGGTCCACGAAAGCGAGGGTAATTACTTCAGGATCTCTTGGGGAATCCCCGACAGCTCGCCCTGGCTCGTCGCCACCATGGTCATCATCGGCGTGGCCATGCTCGAAGAGATCAAGATGCGCCGTGAGCAAGGCGCCGCGTACGAGACGTATCGGAGCGAGACGCCGTTCCTGTTACCGCTTCCGGGCGCCGTGGCCGTAGCGATCGCGGCTCCCATGCGCCGGTTGCTGCGCAAGGATTGGCCGGAGACGGGCAGGGAAGTGGCGCTCGTGCTTGTGACGTACACGGCAATCTTGTTCGCTGCCTCGTATCTCTACGG
>CBDUAS010000358.1:0-4788 GCA_965365185.1 uncultured bacterium
CTTCCCAGGGGTTAGCGGGAAAAGCACGGCAAGGGATGCGCGTGGGCGCGCCCGCTTTCTCATCGGTCCCCGCCACAAGTAAGAGCAAGATCCTTGCCAACAGTCGTGCCGCACTTCGTGCACAAACGACGCCACCTGTGGTCAACGACGCCGGTTCGCGATCAGCTCGCGATTGGTATTCGGGTGACACCGCGAGGGCGCCGGCTTGCCATCGCCGTCGGCTGGAGACGTCCTGCGGCGGCGTGGGGGCTGAAGAGGTCGCGGCGGTAGGCTACCCGCCACCGGGACTCTTCCCCGGACGCTCCTGGGAAGCGCGGTCGCCGCGCACGCGGGCGTACGACGTATCGCGGGCGGGAAGCACAACGCCGTTTCGCCGCGCGTAGGCATTCCATGAGGCGACCATCCGCTGCAACCGCTCCGGTTCGTGCGCCGCGAGGTCGGTGGACTCGGTCGGATCGCGTGAAAGATCGAACATCTCCCAGCGTTCCGCTCCGTAGGGCTCCCACAGCCAGAGGAGCTTCCAATCGCCCTGTCGCAGCGAACGGCGGCCGAACAGCTCGGCACCAGCGACGAAATCCGGCGGGTGGATCTCGGCGGCCTCTCCACGCAGGTACGCGAGCATGGATGCCCCTTCGATTGGTGCGACGCTCCTGCCGTGGAACGAGGGGCCCGGATGAGAGACGCCGGCGAGCTCCAACGCCGTTGCCGCGACATCCTTGACCGAGGCGAAGGCCGCGCCGAACCCGTCCGTCGATTGCCCGCGCGGGAGTCGCACGACAGCGGGAACGCGCGTGCCGCCCTCGGTCGGGAAGGTCTTGAACAGGCGAAACGGCGCCGTTGCCGCGCGCGCCCACCCGGCATCGTAGGCGACGTACGAGCCCGCGCGGCCGAGGTTTTCGAAGCTGTTGTCGTATCCCTTCCACGTCCAGTCGGCTTCCTCGATGGGGTTTCCCTCCGCGCCGTTGTCAGAGAAGAACATGACGAAGGTGCGGTCCAGCTCGCCGACGTCTGCCAGGAAGCCGAGTAAACGGCCGACGTTGTGATCGAGGTTCTCGACCATCGCGGCGAAAAGCTCCATCTCCCGTGCCTCGACGCGGCGCTCCGCCGCCGACAGATCGCTCCATGCACGGATGAAGGGCGCCGGCGCGGGTGGGCCGATCTCGGTCGAGATGAGGCCGGTTCGCCGCAGTCCGGCCAATCGTCGGGACAGGAGAGCGTCCCAACCCTCGTCATACGCGCCCCGGTAGCGGTCGATGTACCCGTTCGTAGCCTGCAGCGGCCAGTGCGGCGCGGTGAAGGCGGCGATGGCGTAGAAGGGAAGGTCACGATCATGCGCCTCGCCCAGATACTCGATGAGCTTGTCGGTGTAGAAATCCGTCGAATAGAAACCCGGCGGTAGATCGGCCGGCCGTCCGTCCTCACGATACGGCGCCGGCGTTTCGTCGGCGCCCAGCCGCTGTCGATCCGCGAAGTGGCTGGCACCGCCCGGGATGAGCACGAAGGAGCGTTGGAAGCCACGGGCCTCCGGGCGCTGGTCGTCTTCTCCGCCCAGATGCCACTTGCCGGAGATGGCGGTGAGGTACCCGGCATCTGCCAGCAGCCGCGGAATCGTGACCACACCGGCCGAGAGCACGCCTTCATAGCCCGGCTGCCCTTGCTGGTTGACATCCGCTTCGCCCGCCATCGTTCCCAGCCCGGCCAGGTGAGGATCGACGCCGGTCAGCAGCATCGCCCGCGTCGGCGAGCAGGCCGGTGATACGTGGAAGTCGGTCAGTACGGTACCCTCGGCGGCCAGCGCGTCGAGGTTCGGCGTGCGGATCTCGCTCCCCATGAAGCCCGGGTCCGAGTAGCCCAGGTCGTCGGCGACGAGCAGAAGAACGTTGGGCCGGCGAGCGGAGGAGCCCGCCGTCTCGGGGCCGCGGTCCGCGGAGCATGCCACCGGGGTGGCAAGCGCGATGGCGACGCAAACAACTGCCGGCTTGATCACTGCACGAGAATCAACGCGCTGGCCACCGCGCGCTGCAGCTCAGCGACATCCGGGTAGCGGCCGCTTTCGTCGACGCCGACGTTCTGCCGGTTGGTCAACAGCACCACGCCGAGTCCGGCGGTCGGAACACCGAGCACGTAAGTACCGGTGAATCCGCTGTGGACGAAGCTCCCCGGCGGCGCGTAGTCGGGCACCTGCCAGCCGAGGGCCTGCGCGTCGCCCGCCGGGGTCAAGAACGTATCGATGGTCCCGGCGCTGATGTGCCGACGCTCGCCGTGTCTCCCGCGCTCCAACAGGAGCTGCAGCAGCATGTTCAGGTCCGCCGCGGTGGAGAACAGGCCCGCGTGCCCCGCCACACCGTCGAAAGCGTGGTAGGCGTTGCCGTCATTGACCTCGCCGACGAGTGTGCCCCGGCGCCAGCCGTTCCAGGCGTCGGGGTCGCCGTCTATGCGGTAGCCGAAGTCCGGGTCGTGGACCATGCGGTACTCGTACGGATTGCCGTGTGAGGTGGCCGCGAACGCCTCCTTGGACAAGGATGCGATCGGGGAGGTCCAGTGGTCGGCCTGCGCCCGGGGGAGGAAGCCGGTGGCCGATAGCCCGAGTGGCGCGTAGAGGCGTTCGTCGAGGTACTTGCCCAGTGACCGGCCGGCAACGGCCTCGACCACGCGGCCGAGCAACATGAACCCGAGGTCCGAGTAATGACGCTCCGCCCCGACGCTCCAGGCAAGCGGAAGGTCGCGTATGTACGCATAGGCGGTGTCGGCGTCGTCGGCGTGGTAGTAGATCGGCTTCCATTGGTGCAGACCCGATCGGTGTACGAGCAGGTGTCGGAGCGTGATCGAGCGCTTGCCGGCATCGCCATCGTCGACGGATTCCTGCGCTCCCCGGGGCGGCTTTTTGGCGATTTCGCGGTCGCCGAAGTCGGGCAGGTAGCTGCGCACCGGCTCGTCGAGGCGCAGCTCTCCTGCGTCGACCAGCAGCATGACGGCGAAGGTGGTGGCCATGACCTTGGTGACCGAGGCCAGGTCGAAAACGGTGTCCGTCGTCATCGGGCGAGGGTCCTGCAGGCGGTGCATTGCCGCGACTCGATCTTGTTCCCTCCTCGGGCCGTATCGACGGTCTCGGTACTCGTTGAGCTGTGCCCACCCGTAGGCCCTCTCCAGCAGTACCTCGCCGTGTCGAGAAACCAGCAGCACGGCTCCCGGAATGCGCTCACTATCCACCCAGTCCCGGACAACGGAATCAGCCGCCTCCAGCGAAGCCTCTAACTGGGTTGCACCTGCTACGACCAAGCGCCGCGACGAGATGACCGTCGCGGTCGACAGCGCCACGATCATCGCAACGGCTCGAGCCGTCGGGGACCACCGGAAACGCGTCATGCGAAAGCCTCGGCTGCGGAATTGTCGAGATGCGCAAATCTATCCGCAATCAACCGTCGGGAACAATGGCCTGCCGCTGCGAGATTGCGATACGCTCCCGACAGCTTCGCAGACTGTGCCAGCGGTCGCCCGCGCGACGGCCGACGAAGGGAGCCCTTGAGATGAGCGACGGAAAGATGACCCGGAGAGCCGCGTTCCACCGCATGGCCGCAGCGGGGGCCGGTCTGACGATCGTGCCTCGTCATGTGCTCGGTGGCCCCGGCTACCAGGCACCCAGCGATACGCTCAACATTGCCTGTATCGGCGCTGGCGGACAGGGCCGCAGCGACGTGCGGAACGTCAGTGGCGAGAACATCTACGCCTTGTGCGACGTCGACGAGGAACGGGCGGCACGGAGCTTCGAGCAGTTTCCCGACGCGAAGCGCTACCGCGACTACCGCGAGATGTTCGACCGGGAGGCGGACAACATCGACGCGGTGACCGTTTCGATTCCTGATCATTCGCATGCGGCGGCCTCGATCATGGCCATGCGCCTGGGCAAGTCGGTGTATTGCCAGAAGCCGCTCGCGCGGACCTTGCACGAGGTGCGCGTCATGCGGCAGGTAGCGCGCGAGACCGGCGTGGCGACACAGATGGGCAACCAGGGCCATGCCAGCGACACCACGCGCCTCATCCGTGAATGGGTCGAGGCGGGGGCCATCGGCCGCGTCCAGGAGGTGCACTACTGGACCAATCGCCCCATCTGGCCGCAGGGCATCGACCGGCCCGAGGAAGTCGTCGAGGTGCCGGAGACGCTCGATTGGGACCTTTGGCTCGGGCCGGCGCCGGAGCGTCCGTACCACCCCGCTTATGCGCCGTTCGCCTGGCGCGGGTGGTGGGACTTCGGCACGGGTGCCCTGGGCGACATCGCTTGCCACTCGATGGACGCGGCGTTCTGGACCCTGGAGCTCGGCTACCCGACCCGCATCGAAGCGGAGACGACCGAGGTCAACGACGAAACCGCGCCCGACGTGTCGCGGATCATCTACGACTTTCCGGCCCGCGACGGGCGCGGTCCCATCAAGGTCGTGTGGCGTGACGGCGGGCTGACCCCGGGGATGCCGCCAGGGCTCGGGCTGGGGAGCCGCTGGCCGGTGGAGCCGATCGGCGGGCAGCTCTGGATCGGCGACGACGGCATGTTGCTGGCCGGCGTCTACGGCGACGAGCCCCGGATCGTCGACCGCGCCCGGCATCGCGAGCTCATGGAGAACCCGCCGCCGCAAAAGTACACGCGCTCCCCGGGACCGCATGAGGAGTGGATCCGCGCCAGCAAGGGTGGGGCGCCGACCGAGTCGTCTTTCGACGAGCATTCGGGTCCGCTCAGCGAGATGGTGCTGCTGGGTAACTTTGCCGTGCGCATCGGCGGGCGCCTCTACCTGCGCT
>CBDUAS010000359.1:0-4787 GCA_965365185.1 uncultured bacterium
CCGCCGTCAGATCCCTGCCGATGACGAAGTTGAGCGCCGTCTGCGCAACGGCCTGGCCGCTTCTTGCTCGAACCACCGCCTCACGCGCCTCGCTGACGCGCACCCGCGCCTGCAAGACGTCGGAATCGACCACCAGGCCGCCGCTGCGCATCGTTTCGGCCAGGTTTGCGTGGGCCTCCGCGGTGGCCAGCGCCTCTTCGGCGACGGCCAGGTGCCGGGCGGCCACGACAGCTCCCGAGTACGCCTCTACGGTATCGAAGACGACTTCCTGGCGCGTCCGGACCTGCTGCAGCCCGGCGGCTTCGACGGCCAGCGTCGCGGCCTCCGCGCGCCGAGAGATGCGGCCGCCGGTCCAGATCGGCTGAACGATCGAGACCGACGGCGTGAAGTTGTTGATGGCGTCCGGGTTGTTGAGGGCGTCGATATCGAAGTTCGCCTCGGTGAAGTTGCCCTGGCGCAGCAGGTTGCCGAAGACGAACACCGGGTTGTTTGTCCGCTGGTAGACGTATGAGAAGTCGATGCGGGGTAGCTTGCGGGCGTCTGCTTGTCGCGTGCCGGCCTCTGCCTCGTCGACGGCGGCAGCGGCGACGGACAGACGCTGGTTGTTCTGCAGCGCCTCTTCGATGGCGCGCTCCAGTGTCAACAAGGGGGCCTGCGACACGGTGGCGGCCGACAGCTTCGGCCACGCCGCCGCCTTCGTCGGTCCGCGGTCCGTCAGCGTCCGGCCGGGCGCCGCCTGCTGCGGCGTCGCGGACACCCCGGGCGGGGCGATGATGGCAACAGACGCGGCTGCCAGGATGGCGAGCGCGTAGCGGTAGCGTTTCATGCGGGGTCCCTTCGCATTTCGCTGTTTACGGAAGTTCGGGGATGCGACTGATCCGATTCTATGAGGAAAGATGCGGTGATCTGCAAACGGTCACATCCACGCGGGGAGGTCGTCCTTCGAGCCACTCGGCCCGCGGCCCGAACCGCCGGGAGCTCCGGCGAACCGGCCGCCCGCCATTCGTTGGTCGGCCGAGGTCATACCGATACGCTGGCATGGTTACGACGCTGTTCCCGGACCCCCGACGTCCTCGTCAGGCCCGATTTCCCCGAAAGGAGCCTTTCTCGTGCCCACGCATACCGTTAAGCGTACCCGTCCTGTCGTGCGCAGGTGTCTGTCGTTGCTCGCCACCTTGGCCTTCATGGGCCTGCCTCTGTACGCGCCGGGAGCGGCGGCGTCGCAGTCAGAAGATCCGGCCGTTTCGGCACCGCAGGAGCGGAGCGTCGAGGGTGTCCTGGCGCGACACTACGAGGCATTGGGCGGCGACCGTCACCAGCAGGTGGATTCCATGCGCATGGACGGAAGGTCGATCCTGATGGGGATGGAGAGCGCGTACACGCGCTATTCCAAGCGTCCCGACAAGGTACTGCTGGAAATCTACGTCCAAGGGATGACCGGCGTGCAGGCTTTCGACGGCGAGGTGGCCTGGGCGTACATGCCGTTCATGGGCCAGAGCGCGCCCGCCACCCTTTCCGGGACCGAGGCCCGGGCGGTGATCGAGGGCGCCGACTTCGACGGGCCATTGGTGCACGCGAAGCAGAAGGGCCACGACGTCAAGCTGCTGGGAAGCGATACCGTCAACGATCGACAAGTCCACGTTCTCGAGGTGAACCTGAGCACCGGCGGCGTACAGACCCACTACGTCGACATGGAAACCTTCTATGTCCTGCGGGTTGTTTCCAGCGAAGGGCAGGCTGACTTTCTCGACTTCCGCATGTTCGACGGCCATCCCGTACCGACGGTCATCGAGATGACAGGCCCGATGGGCGAGCAGACGATCTACGTCGACCAGGTCGAGTTCAACGTCGACATTGACGACGCGGCTTTCAGCATGCAGTAGCGAGCAGGCGGCAGGGGCCGATGCCGAGTGGTTGACTTGGCCGTGAGGAGTCGCGACCATCCTCCAGAGAGGCCGGTCGCGACCGCGGACCCGGTGTGACCGGTGGTCGTTGGCGCGTTGTCATCGCCGACGTGGATCGGGTCCGGAGGGATACCGGGTACCAATGGCAAGGCCGTCGCAAACAGCTATCAGCCGCGGAATCGTCCTTTCTTTCGCCCTTCTCGCGCTCGCGTGCGCGGCAGCCGAGGCGCCCGACCCGGCGCCGGGGCTGCAGCGCGAAGCCGACGCACTGCGACAGCGCGGGCAGTACGAGGAGGCGATCGAGCTGTACAACCAGGCCGTCGAGGCCGACCCCGAGCTTGCCCCGGCATATCTCGGCCTGGCCATTGCTTACTCGTCGATCGGCGACGACGCCGAGGCGGAGAGGTTTTACCTCGTCGCCGCCGCGAAGGACCCGGGTGACGTGCAGACCAAGCTGAACCTGGCCGGCTTCTACTACCGCAGCCGCAACTACGATCGTGCTCTGGCGGTCCTTCAAGAGGCGATGGACATCGCTCCAGAGGGCGACGAAGCGACGCTTATCTCCGGTCTGTGGACCCGCGTCGAAAGCGCGCAGGTGCGGGCCAGGGTGCGGCAGAATCTGCTGGAAGGGCTGCAGCAGGATCCCGACGACGCGGAGATCGCCACCCAACTCGCCGACAGCTACGCGCGAGAGGCGAACGACCTGCTGCAGAGTGGAAACGCGGAAGAGTCCCATGAAGTCGTGCTCGAAGGCATGAACGTGGTGCCCGAGCAGCACCAGGCAGAGCTCTACTACATCGGCGCGCAGACACGCAGCGCCCACGACGACCAGGCCGGGGCTCTCGAGTGGCTCGACCGGGCGATCGAGCTCGACGACGCAGTGCCCGGCTTTCATCTCTCGCGGGCAGGATTCCTGATCGAGGCAAGGGAGTTCGAGGAGGCCCTGGTGGAGCTCGACAGGGTCATCGAGCTGGCGCCGAACTCGGAAGAGGCCGAATTCGCGCGCCTGCGTCGCGAAGATGTCGAGAGGTTTCAGCAAATCCCCGAGGACCGCCTCGAAGAGTACATGAACGAGCGCCGCGGCACGCCGCCACTGGCGAAGAAGAAGGGCTCCGGCGGCAGCTAGCTGCGAATTTCCACGAACTTGTTCATCGAGCTCCGCCTGGGGGGCGAGAGCATCTTGGCAGGCCAGAACCCGGGGTGCACGCCGGTGGGCATCTCCGCCCCTAGCAGCCCCTCGTCACCGGTTCCGACGAGACGAAGCCAGCCCTGCGCCCAAACGCACCGGCAAACGCAATACCGATCCCTGAGATGACACGTCACGTACCGCCGTCCGCCGGAAGTATCGGCGGGCAGCATCTGCGGCCGAGCGCGCGTGTCGGAGAATCTTCCCTTCGAGCCGGCGGGATCGGGGCAGGTTGGCACAGGGAGCCGTCTTGTCGGAGTGGTGCCGGATCGTGGCAGGTTCGACCCGGCACCCTCAGATCCGAGGGTTGGGGGGAACGTCGGTGTTGCCCGTAGCGTGTATTGCGCCCGCGAAGATCGGCGCGAGCCGTTCCGCAGATACCGCGGACCTTCACGCGAAGGGAAGCATCGATGTTCCCCCCAACCCGTCGACCTCCCAAAGGTCCCATTCGGCCAACCCGCCCGAAGTGTGCTCCCAGCTCGGTGCCCACGTGGGGAACAACTTCCTGAGAAACTGACAGCGGCGAGCGTTGAAGTGAAGTTGGGCCGAACGGTCGCCGGCAGGGAAGCGACCGTACCGGGGCTACGAAAACGAGTCCGACTGCGGTCCCGGGCTGATCTCGATCACACCGTCGGCGTTGATCGCCACCCATTGCCCTGATTCGATGCGGCCGAAATCCTCGCTGTCGATCATCACCACGGGGAAGTTGCGACCGTAAAGCTCGTCGGCGACGATCGACGCCAGGGCAAGAAACGCGGCCACGCCGGTGGTGATGATGGCCGCGGGGGACTTCCCCTGGCGCACGGATTCGAGCAAGACCGCGGTCGTGGTGCTGGAGCCCTTGGTGTGGGGGATGGCAATCACCCGATTCGTGCCGATCTTGCCCGACAGCGGATGTCGGCGGTCGATGATTTCTCCGGTGTTCTGATCGTAGCCTCCCCAGAAGCTCAGCGGCTTGTCCGACCACAGGGCCAGTCCCGCAGCTTCACCTTCCACGAGTACCTTGCCGCGCAACACCGTGTCCATTCTCAGCCCTCCCACAGGGAGCGGTCGACGCTCACGGTTCCCTGCACGGCGGAGCGAACGCAGTCCTCCATGTTGCCGAACGCGACGTCGACGCCGAGCAGCCCGGGCGAGTAGTAGGCGTACTTGGCCGAATTGGTCATCAAGCGCTTGGTTTCGGGGAACAGCATCGGTGTGGTGAGGATGCACGTGTCGACGGTGATCTTGCCGCCGAACGCCTCCAGCGGCTCGAGGTAACCCTGGTCGCGGGCCAACGCGACCATGGCGCGGCTCGACGTGACCAGGAAGTCGACGTTCGGGTTGCGCACCTTGCCCTCGAGCAGTGGGGCGAGAGCGCGAAACTCGGCGAGCGAGAAATGCGGGCTTCCCAGCACCACCATGTCGACGGATTCGCCGTCGCCGGTGTCGAGCTCGTCGCGCACCGCGCGCAGGTCATCACGGTCGACGCGATGGGTCTCCGCCGGCGCCCCGCCGGCGAAGGCTTCCGCTCGCGTTTTCGCCTCGGGTGTGTGGCCGACGATGTGAAACAGATGTACGCTGCCGGCGCTGGCGGACCCCGCGCAAAGCGCCTTGAGCTGATCCTCGGTGAGCTCCACCGTGATGCCGTCGATCACGGGCACGCGGTCGTCGGCAACGGTGCCGAGCAGATGTCCCAGCACCGGCGGGAACGAGTC
>CBDUAS010000360.1:0-4781 GCA_965365185.1 uncultured bacterium
CCCCGCCTCGCCCATGCAGAAGCAGGTCGCCGGCTGGCCCGACGCGGCGAGCTGTCGGCCCGCTCGCGTGAAGGGGAAGGCGTCCGCGGGGGCCGTCGCCGTGCCCACGAGCTTGATCACCGAAGCCCCTGATCGGCGAGCCTGCTCCACCCGCTGCTGCAGATCCGCCGGCGACGGGGCAAACCAGTGGTGCGAGACGATGACGGGGCAGCGGGCCTCGGCAATGAAACCCGCCGCCCACGGCGCGTCCAGCTCGACGTCGACGAAGGCGGCGTCGGCCCGCGCGGCCTGCTCCAGCAGGGTACGTCGCTCGGCCTCTTCGCCCGCGAACGCACCCCCCTGCCATGCGGGCCGCAAGGTGAACCCGACGGGGACCGGTGAGGCCGCGGACAGTTGCCGAACAACGGCCGGATCGAGCCCCGCCGGACCCAGCGCATCCAGGCGGATCTCCACCAGATCGGCGGCGGCGACGCGGTCGAGCCGCCTGCGCAGGGCCGCCAGGTCCGGCTCGGCCAGGCTGACACACACCCTTGGTTGCCTGTGGGGCCATCGGGGGGCCGGGCTCATGTCGTTCTGCCGTCCGTGCGTCCGGGCAGAGGCCGCGTCGCGTCGGTCTTATCCGGCTCCCTACCGAAGGCGACGCCCTGCGGCTCGCACCGCAGGCGAACGGCGCCGAACTCTTCGCCGTCCCATGACCAGCAGGCGATCCGTTGGTCGGGCACGGCGATGATCAGGTAGAGCCACTCGTGCCAGGCGTCCACGCGATCGATCGCCGACGGCTCGGTCCCGGCGCCCGGATGCGAGTGGTAAACCCCCAACAACCTACAACCCTCGGCGCGGGCCGATCTCATGGCCGAGAAGACATCCCGCGCGGCGATGAAGTACCGATCGGCGCGGTCAGCTCGGTTTTTCGCCACCACGAGCCGGCGAAGGCGAGCTTCCGCGCCCCGTTGCTCCCCCAACAGGAAGCCGCAGGCTTCGCGCGGATAGCTGCGGGCCGCTTCCTCGCTCAACCAGGCGGCCGCATCCCGGGAGACGACCAACACCTCAACGGGCGGGTTCACGGCAAACCGCCACTGCCGTCGGGCGTTGGATGCTCGGGTGCGCGCCGCAAAGGGCGCAGTCCGGATCGCGCTTGGTGCGCACCGCACGGTAGGAGCCGTCGGCGACGTCGATCAGCAGCAACCGTCCGACGAGCGACGAGTCGTGCCCGGCGGCAAGCTTCAGCGCCTCCGTCGCCATGATCGTGCCGACGATTCCCGGCAGAGAGGCCAACACCCCGGCGTCGCGACACGGCGCTTGCTCCGGGGGCGGCGTCGGGAAGAGGCAGCGGTAGCAAGGGCCCATCGGCGAGCGCACCACCGTGATTTGACCCTCGAACTGGTAGATGGCGCCGCTGATCAGTGTCCTCTCCGAGAGCACGGCGGCGTCGTTGACCACGTAGCGGGTGGCGAAGTTATCCGAGCCGTCGATCACCAGGTCCCAGCCCTCGACCAGCCGTTCGGCGTTGGAGGGCACCAGCCTCTCGACAATCGGCTGCAGCGTGACGTCCGGGTTGATGCGCTCGAGGCGCTTGGCGGCAACTTCGGCCTTCCGGGCGCCGAGGTCGTCGACGGTGAAAAGAACCTGTCGCTGCAGGTTGGAGCGATCCACGAAGTCGTCGTCCAGTAGTCCCAGGCGGCCGACTCCGGCCGCGGTCAGGTACTGCGCCACCGGGCACCCGAGGCCCCCCACGCCGACCAGCAGCGCCGAGCTCTGCAGCAGCCTGCGCTGGCCTGCGGCACCGATTTGCGGCAGCGTCAGGTGGGCCTGGTAACGCTCCGTCTGCTCCGCCGAGAAGCGCTCCGCGCTCACTGCACTTTCTCCGTGCCCGAGAGATTCCAGCGGATCGGTGCCGACCGCCGGTACTCCTCCGACTCCATCTGGATGGTCGTATGGGTGATGCCGAAGCGTTCGCGCAGCATCTCGTTCACGCGCGACAGCAGTGCGTCGGACTCCTCCAGTGTGATGGTGCGCACCTCGACATGGCAGGAGAGCGCGTTGAGACCGGACGTCAGGCACCACACGTGCAGGTCGTGGACGCCGAGCACGCCGTCGACCTCGGCGATCGCCGTGCCGACCTCTTCGAGTTGCATGCCGCGCGGGATTGCCTCGAGCAGCACGTCCACCGACTCTCGCAAGAGACGGTACGCCGACACGATGATGATCAAACCGATGAGAACGGACAGGATCGGATCGAGCAGGTAGTTGCCGGTGACCAGCATGAAGACGCCGCCGGCCACGACGGCGACCGACGACAGCAGGTCGCCGAGAACGTGCAGGTAGGCGCCCCGCATGTTGAGGCTGCCGTGGTGCCCGTGCAAGAACACCAGGCCGAGCGCGTTGGCCAGCAGGCCGATAGTCGCGACCACCAGCATCGTGGTCGTCGAGACCTCGGGCGGGGCGACGATCCGATGCCACGCCTCCCAGAAGATGAACAGCGACATCACCACCAAGGTGACGCCGTTTGCCAGCGCCGCCAGAACCTCGAGCCGGTACCAGCCGTACGTCTTGCGCTCGGTCGGCGGCCGGGTGGCGAAACCCAGGGCCAGGTACGCCAGGGCAATGGCCAGCGCGTCGGTGAACATGTGACCGGCGTCGGCGAGCAGCGCCAGGCTGTTGGACAGATAGCCGCCGACGAGCTCGGCAAGCAGGATCGCCGTGGTCAGTACCAGAGTGCGGCGCAACCCTTGCCGCTCGGCCCCGCGCCGACGCCCGGTGGCGTCGGGGCCGTGGTCGTGATCATGCGCATGAACGTGCATGCGGCGATCTTAGCCCAGCGAGGCTGCGAGACGCTGCCGCGAGGCCTTCAGTGGGATGCCGCGGCCACGTGCCCGAGGACCTGCAGCAGGATGTGGGCCGCGTTCGCCGCGGTGATGCCGGACGGGTCCACCGGCGGCGCGACCTCTACCAGGTCCAAGGCCGCCACCGGCTGCCGGCGGAAGATCTCCGCCAACAAGGCGAGCACCTGGCGCACGTCGGGGCCACCGCCGACCGGATAGCCGGTGCCGGGAGCCGCGGAAGGGTCCAGCACGTCGATGTCGAGGCTCAGGTAGAGCGGCGCGGCCTCGGTGAGCTCGCAAATCTCGGTGGCCACCACCTCGGCCCCGAGCGTCATCCAGGGGCGCGCCGGCACCACCAAACCGGCGGTGTCCATGACCCCGAGCTCATCGAAGGCATAGGAGCGCACGCCCGCTATGCAGGTCTTGTCGCGACCGAAGCCGCCCCGATCCCAGAGCCGGGTCACGACGCATGCGTGCGACAGCGGATTGGCGTCGTAGACGTCGAAGCAGTCCGGGTGGGCGTCGAGCAACACGAAGCCGAGGTCGCCGTGGGCCTTGCGGGCGGCCGTGGCCAGCGGCGGCGTCACCGCGTGATCGCCGCCGAGCCCGAGAAGAAAGGCGCCCGGGTGATCCGCCAGGGCACGCGCGGCGCTTTCCTCGATTGCCGCCCAGCGATTCTCGCCGAAATCGTCCTCGACCTCGACGTCGCCGCGGTCGATGACCCGGACGTTTTCGATCGGATGGCCGACCTCGTTGATCGCCTCGGCCGTTCGGGCCCACTCGCGGATTGCCGCCGGGCCCTCGTGTGCACCGCCCCGGAAGGCGTCCCGGCTGCCGAACGGGCAGCCGACGACGACGACGGTCTTGTCCCCGCGTTGAGCGTCGACGAGGCCGAACCAGGCGGGGATCTGTCGCATTTCGCGAGAGTGCCGAGCAAGACGCGACGCGTCAAGCCCATGCGCCACGGTTGCGACACTCTCCCGGTACGTCGTTTTGACCCGTTGCACGACCGCGGCTAGGCTCTGCCCTTGCCGATTGCGCGCGGCCGCGCATGGCGACATCGGCGTGGATCTCTGCTCCCGCGAACGACGAAAGAAGGCAACGGTGGCGGCGAACAAAGCGTACAGAGGCTTCAGCACGAAAGCAGTCCACGTGGGCCAGGAACCAGACCCGGCCACGGGAGCCGTGATCCCTCCGATCCACATGACCACGACGTACGTGCAGGAGGAGTTCGGCGCTCCCGGAAAATACGTCTACAGCCGCAGCGGCAACCCGACCCGCCGCAACCTCGAAGCCAACCTGGCAGCGCTGGAGAATGCCGAACACGCCGTGGCGTTCGGCTCGGGCACCGCCGCCATCGACGCCTGCCTGCGCTTTCTCGGCCCCGACGATCACGTGCTCTGCTCGGAAGCCGTGTACGGCGGCACCTACAGGCTGTTCGAGCAGGTCCTGCGGCGGGCGAGCGGGCTACGCTTCGACTACGTCGACACCTCCGACCTGGCGGCAACCGAAGCCGCCTGGACGGAGGACACGCGCATGCTTTACGTCGAGACGCCCACCAATCCGCTGATGCAGCTCACCGACCTGGCGGCGGCGAGCGAGCTGGCGCGAAGCCGTGGGGCCCTGCTGGTGGTCGACAACACCTTCATGTCGCCGTACCTGCAGACGCCGCTCGACTACGGGGCCCACCTGGTGTTGCACTCGACCACCAAGTTTCTCAACGGTCACTCCGACAGCATCGGCGGCGTCGTCTGCACCAATCGCGAGGACCTCGCGTCCAGCCTCGATTTCGTCGCCAAGTCGGCGGGCGCGACGCTGTCTCCGTTCGAGGCCTGGCTGATCCAGCGGGGCGTGAAGACGCTCGCACTGCGCGTGGAGCGCGCGCAGCAGACGGCCGAGAAGCTCGCGCGCATGCTCGCCGAGCACGATGCCGTGCGCCATGTCTACTACCCCGGGCTC
>CBDUAS010000361.1:0-4769 GCA_965365185.1 uncultured bacterium
CCGCGCGCCGGGCCGATGCGCTCGCCGAGCTTCTCGGCGAGGAGGCCGAAACGCTTCCGGAGCTCGCCTTGCGATTCTGCCTTTCGCGTCCCGAGGTCACGACCGTGATCCCCGGAATGCGTCGCAGCTCCCACGTGCGGTCGAACGCGGCGGTTTCCGATGGGCGAACGCTTTCCGCGTCGTTGTTGTCCCGGTTGCAGGAGCACGCTTGGGACAAGAACTGGTACGGAGCGGGCTGACCGTCGGATCAGCGGTGAACGAGAGACAAGCAACGGAGATGTCGGCTGGCTCGGGTGCCGCGAATTCGCTACCGTAGGCGCCCACACAACCAACGCAACGGACTGCCCATGCAACGGAACCGAATCGTTCTCGGACTGTCGACAATGATGCTCGCCCTCAGCCCGGCCTGTGCTCCGGAGCCCGTTCCGGAGCCCCGGGTGGATGCGGATAGCCAAGCAGCGGAGGAGACCCTGATCCGCCCCGGAATCGATGCCAACAACGTCTTTTACTACTACGCCGACGTGGCGTCGGCGTGGCGTTTCTACACCGAGGTTCTGGGGTTCGAGACGGTCGCCGACTACGGGTTCGCGAAGATCCTGCGGGTTGCGCCGACCTCCTACCTGACGTTGGTGGACGCGGAGCGCGGCATGCACGCCGCTGACGAGCCGAAGACGGCGACGCTGGCGCTGGTTACCGATGAGGTCGAGGGCTGGTACACATACCTCACCGAGGCAGGCGTAGCGATGCGTTCGGAGTTCACGCCCTCCACGGGTCGCCCGCACGTGGGATTTGTCGCTGTCGACCCGGAGGGCTACTACCTCGAGTTCGAGCGTTTCGAGCTGCACCCGGAAAACGACCGCTTGCTGCCGGCGCTCGAGCAGCTCGAGCCCCTGTACCCGGCTCCGAACGCGAGCACCGGCCGACCCGCCGATCTCGGAGTGCGGGCCACGGTCCAGTGGCTCTACTTCCGCGACACCGACGCGGCCAACCGCTTCTACACCGAGGTGCTGAACGAGGAGCCCATCGTCGACCAAGGCTGGGCCTGGGCGTACCACACCTCACCTTCCGGTTTTCTCGGCATCGTGGACGAGGAACGCGGCCTACACCGGGCGACAGACGACAAGGGCGTTACCGTGTCGCTGTTTGTCGAAGACGTCGACGCATGGTTCGACTACATGAGGGGGGTCGCCGGCTTCGAGCTTCGCACCGAAGAGGTTGGTGAGGAGAGCGAGCGGGTGCGGGTGTTCGTCGGCCACGACCCGGAGGGCTACTTCCTCGAGTGGGATACGTTCCTCGATGTGGCGGCCAACGAGCAGCTCTTACGGCTGCTGCGGTCCGCCGCCCTCGTCGGTACGGAGGTCGATGCCGCCGGGCTCAGGAGGGCGCCGGCAAACCGACCGTCTGCACCCCGGTGACGTCCAGGCTGAGGCCGGCTCTTTCGACCGCGGCGCGCAGCTCCCCCTTCGTGTATTCGTCGATCTGCACGCCCGGCGGGCGGATGAACGTCGAATCGATCACGCCGCGCTTTTGGTAGACGTACTTGCGATAGGCGAGGCCGATCTTCGGCTGGAACTCGTACCGGATCAGCGGCGCAAAATGGTCAAACAGAGTTGCGGCCGCGGCGTGGTTGCCGGAGCGGAAGGCGTCGTAAATGGCGAGCAACACCTCGGGAAACGCGAACCCCGTCATGATGCCGCGTGACCCCCGCTGCAGCTCTTCGAGAAAGTAGAGACCGCCGAGACCACCGAAGACGCCGATGGAGCCCGGTGCCAGCTCCAGGATGCGGCTGACCTTGGTGAGCACCGGGTGCTCCTCGAGCTTGATGTAATCGACGCCGTCGATCTCTGTGGCCATGCGGGCGATCAAAGCCGGCGAGAGGATGGTTCCGAAGGATTCCGGAAAGTCATGGATGGCCAGCGGAATATCGACGGCCTCGGCAACGGCGGCGTAGTAGTCGAAGATCACGTCGTCGTTTTGCACCGAGATCGGCGCCACGAACACGCCCGCGGCGCCGAGCTCCTGGGCTTCTCGGGCCTGTTCGATCGCTGCGGCCGCGCCGAACGCCAGCACCCCGACCCAGGTGGGAAACGAGCCGGCGGCCTGGTCGATCACGGTGCTGACGATGTGGCGGCGCTCTGCCGTGGCCAGCCGGTGTGCCTCGCCCATGAAGCCGAGGATGCTCACTCCGTGCACGCCCACGTCCAGCTCGAAGTCGATCAGACGGCGAAGGCTGGTTTCGTCGACGCTACCGTCGTCGGCGAACGGAGTGGGAAGGATCGGTAAGACGCCTTGAAGTTGCATCGACATTGCTCCCTGATCCGTATCGGCGTTGGTCAACTCCGGGGGGGCCGGATGAATTGTCCGCCACCCGGCTCGCCCGTGACGCAGAGATCGTCGTAGATACAGCGCCCACGCAGCCACGTCGAGACGACGCGGCCCCGGACCTCGCGACCATGATAGGGGCTCCAGCCAACGGGGTGCTGCAGCTCGCGCTCGTTCACCACCCACCGGGCATCGGCATCGAAGACGATAAAGTCGGCGTCGGCCCCGGCTTCCAGCCGCCCTTTCTGGCGAAGGCCGAAGATCTCGGCGGGCCCGGAAGCGACAAGCCGGAGAAATCGGCCGAGCCCGATCCGTCCCGTCTGCACTCCCTCGCTGAACAGCAGCGTGCCCAGCGTCTCGACACCGGGCAGGCCGGCATAGGCGTCGAAGATGTCGGCGGTTTCCTTTTGCCGCAGCGGGTAAGGGGAGTGGTCCGAGGTAACGATGTCGATGAGCCCGGAGCGTAGCTGCTCCCAGAGCCCGTCGACGTCCGCGCTGTAGCGAAGAGGCGGGTTGCATTTCGCTCGCCCGCCCTGCTCGTTCAATGCATCCATTGTGAGCAGCAGATACTGCAGGCATGTCTCTCCGGACGCATCGACGCCGTGCTCGCGATTCCAGGCGATGAGCTGGAAGGTGCGCGGCACGGTGCCATGAACCATGTGCAGGCGGGCTCCGGTCCAGTGGGCGATCTCCAGCAACCGTCCCGCGGCCTCCGCCTCGGCGACTGCCGGCCGGCTGAGAGCATGGTCGATCGGAGCCCGATCGCCGCGCTGCCGGAAAGCCGCGGCCTGGGAGAAGACGATCTCCTGGTTCTCCTGATGCGCGGCCACCAGGCGACCGGTACGACGGATCTCCTGGAACGCCTCGTACAGGCGCCCATCGGGGATGCGTGGAAACCGCACCGGATCTACCTCGATCGTGGAAACCTTGAATCCCACAGCGCCGGCCGCCGCCATGTCGTCGATGGTCGCGAGGTTGCCTTCCGGCGCAAAGGTGGCGTACAGGGCGACGTCCACCACGGCCTCGTTGCCGACGTCTTCGACTTTGGCGGCGAATCGCTCCGGCGAGTCGACCGGCCGCGCCGGCCGCCGCCGCCGCCGTAGTCGTGGAGATGCCCTCGTCCACAGAAGAGCGCGTATGCACGTGCGCATCCACGAAACCGGGCATGACCAGCATCCCGGAGGCGTCGACGATTTCGCGCGCTTCCAGCGGCTGCGCCGAAACCTCACGGATCTGCTCGCCGACGATTCCCAGCCATCCCTGCCGCAGGACGGTGCCGTCGGGGCAGGCGATATCGCCGTGAACCGCGATATCGTGGGGGCTGATGTCCGTCATCGTACCTCTCTCCTTGATCGGGTCGTCCGGCCTGCCGCCCGGGCACCCGCTGCGTTCAGGCGGAAGATCGAGTCTGGCTCACGTCCCCCCACGGTCGTCAACCCGTGCGGCGTCATTGGTGTCGTAACAGACGGGCGAGCTCATCGATGGCCAAACGGCCGACGTCCAGCACCGGGACTCCCACCGTTGCGCGCACGTCCGTAAGGATCGCCGCGGGAAAGCCGACGTAGTCGAAGACCACCGCGTCGGCAGAGGACCTCGCGGTTCGTTCGCCGAGCCAGCCGCCGACCGGGCGACCTTGCGGCCTTTCCGCCATCACGTGCGTGCGACACCGTAGCCCCGCGGCCCGCCATTTCCTGGCCGCGGGCTCGGCCTGGGCGACGAAGGGCACGACGAGCTCCACGCCCGCGACGCCACGCCGCGAAAGCTCGGCGACGGCGAAATCGAAGGGGCGCACGAGTGGCTGCCGCGCGCGCAGTCCGGGAAACGGACCGGCGCACATCACCAGGTGGGCGCGGACGCGACCGTCGAGCTCGTTGATGGCGCTCTGCAGCCGCGGCTCGAGGAACTCAGCGTCGAGCACCACCCGGGATCCGTCGCGCAGGCGGGTCTCGAGCGGATAGCCTCCGGCCTGGACGGGGGGCAGACGGTCGGCCGCGAGACCGTCAATCGCGCCGCGGATCTCCAGTCGGACCGAGCCGAGAGCCTTCGAAAGCGTCTCCGTAAGGTCCGGCCGCGGCGTTTGGCCGATCGTGTAGATGCCTGCGACAACCTCGCTCATCCCTGCCGGTATAGCATGAGGCGCCCTTTCCGTCCGCCCGGTACCCGTCGGCGAGACCGCATGCTCGAATTCCTGCTGCAGAACCTGGCGCTGATCGACGCCTTTCTGTGGGGGCCCTGGACCATGGCCTTCATTGCCGGCGTCGCGGTGTTCTTCACTGTGCGATCGCGCTTTTTCCAGGTCACCGGACTCGGCTACATCGTCCGCAACACCGTCGGCCGTCTCGGGGCCGACCGGGGTGCCGCCGACGGTCAGCTCATGAGCCCGGTGCAGGCGGCGGCCACGTCTCTCGCGGGGACGGTCGGCATGGGAAACATGGCAGGCGTAGCGA
>CBDUAS010000362.1:0-4765 GCA_965365185.1 uncultured bacterium
CCCCATCCGCCCGGCTACCCGGTCTACGTGTTGCTCGCTGCGGCCTTCGCCCTGTCGCGCGTCCTGGAGAGCCAGCTTTTCGGTGTCAGCGCCCGGGATCCGCTGACCTTCGCCGGGGTCGCCGTGTTGCTGACCGTCGTCGCTTTCGCGGCCAGCTACCTGCCGGCGCGGCGGGCGACCTCGGTCGATCCGATCGTAGCGCTGCGCAACGAGTAATCATCGGCTCAACGCTCGACGATCGAATAGACGTCGATGCGGGCCTCTCCGTCGGGTAGCTGAACGACGGTCGCCAGGCGATCTCCGAGGACAGTAAAAGGCGTGATGACGAACCCACCGGCGCGGATCGGCCCGGCCGCGCCAACGACGGCGAGGAAGTTCCCGGTGGCGTCGAAGACGTCGAACTCGGATCGGTCGTCGACATGACGCTGGCTCAGCACCCAGATCCTGCCGGCGCCGTCGACCTGTACGCCGTTGAGCTCCATCGGCGGTCGCAGCGGATCGATCTCCCGCTCGGCCAGTCCGCGGGCGAGGCGGCCTTCGTTCGCGGCACGCTCTCGCTCCAGCTCGTCGTCGGTCTTGGGTGCCCGTGGAGCTTGGTGGTCGAACCCGTGGCTCACCGCGCCGGAGGCGTCAACGATCCAGAAGCGGCTGGCCCCCGTGTCGGCCACCACGATGCCGCCGTCGTCCTTCGCCGCCACGGCAAGACGGGCGCCGGCCGATCCCTCGCCCGGACGATCGTCTTCGTTGCCGACAATGGCCTCGACGGTGGCGAAGGTGCTGCAGTCGGCCTCCTCGCCCGAGACGAGTCGGCAAACGTCGAACGTATCGCCGCGATCGGAGAAGGGGTCCCTCGAGATTCGAAAGTAGGCTCGCGCCGAGCTCGAGTAAGCCTGTCCACTCGGCACCAGTCCCGGCATTCCGAGCGCCTGTTGGCGGAGGAACGTGCCGTCGGCATCGAATGTCTCGAGGACCGGCGGCATCACATCGACAACGGAGATCTCCTCGCCGGGTCCCGGGATGACAAACGTACCCGGGATGTAGAAAGTCCCCGCACTCAGCCCCATCTCCCCGGGGCCTTCTCCTTTGCCGCCGAACGCGGCGAGAGGCTCACCTTGCGGCCCGAAGACGCGGACGAAGGGCTCGTACTGGTCGAGGAGCACCGTGCGTTCTTCGCCCAAGAGCGCAATCGCTGTAGGCGTTATCTGACGGCTGTCGTCGCAATCGGCACATCCGATGCTGGTGATCGGCTCGAGCGAGATTCCGACGTCGATTGCGGCGCCCCGGTCCTCCGGAACGTCGGAAGACGAACAACCGGTCACGAACGTCGCTCCCAGCACCAGGGGCAAAATGAGAGCCGCGGCAAAGCCGCGGCTCGAAAGGCGGGGGCGGGGGGCGGGTCTCGAAAGAATCACAAGTTGCTTACCGATAGTAGTCGTAATAATCCGCCCCCAGGTGGGTGATCTCCTCTTCGCCGGCCATGTACCGCAGCGTGTTCTTCAGCTTCATGAGCTGGATGAACAGATCGTGCTCCGGATACAGCTCGGGGGCCGTCGTCGGGCTCTTGAAGTAGAAGCTCAACCACTCCTGGATGCCGGAGAACTCGGCCCGCTTGGCGAGATCGAGGAAGAGCGCCAGATCGAGCACGATCGGTGCCGCGAGGATGGAGTCGCGGCAGAGGAAGTCGATCTTGATCTGCATCGGGTAGCCGAGCCAGCCGAAGATGTCGATGTTGTCCCAGCCCTCCTTGTTGTCCCCACGCGGCGGGTAATAGTTGATCCGCACCTTGTGGTACATGTGCTGGTAGAGGTCGGGGTACTTGTCCGGCTGCAGGATGTGCTCGAGCACGCCGAGCTTGCTTTCTTCCTTGGTCTTGAACGACTCCGGATCGTCGAGCACCTCGCCGTCGCGGTTGCCCAGGATGTTGGTCGAAAACCAACCGTTGAGCCCCAGCATGCGGGCCTTCAGGCCCGGCGCCAGGATGGTCTTCATCAAGGTCTGGCCGGTCTTGAAGTCCTTGCCGCAGTGCGGCGTGCCGGTTTCCTTGGCAAGCTCGAAGAGGGCAGGGAAGTCGGCGCTCAGATTGGGTGCACCGTTGGCGTAGGGAATGCCCATCTTCAGGGCTGCGTAGGCGTAGATCATGCTCGGGGCGATGCCCGGATCGTTGTTCTTCAGCCCCTCCTCGAAGGCTTCAACCGAGGCGTGCACGTCGCCCGGCTTCAAGAACACCTCGGTGCTTCCGCACCAGACCATCACCAGCCGGTCGCAGCCGTTGTCCGCCTTGAAGGTCTCGATGTCCTCCATGAGCTGCTGGGCCTCGTCCCACTTCGTGCCGCCGCTCTTCACGTTCGTCCCGTCGAGCTTCTTGACGTAAGCCTTGTCGAAGACGGCCGGCATGGGGGCGATTGCCGCCATCTCGTCTTTCACCTGATCGAGCAGTTCGTTTTCGAGCACGCCGGCGTTCTTCGCCGCCGCGTAGGCGTTGTCCTCGAAAATGTCCCAGCCGCCGAACACCAGGTCGTCGAGCGCGGGTAGGGCCACCAGCTCGTTGATCAGCGGGACGCGGTCCTCGGTGCGCTTTCCCAGTCGGATGGTGCCCATCTGGGTGAGCGAGCCGATGGGTTTGGCGATGCCCTTGCGGGCGGCGAGCACGCCGGCGATGAATGTGGTCGACACGGCGCCCATGCCCGGCGTGAGAATGCCGAGCCGGCCCTCGTGGCTGGCGATATTGACGGTCGGAACGTCGCCCATGAACGGGTCCTTTCGGTGCTTCGTGAAATCGTGGATTTCGCCGGGTCGCCGATGCGGCCTCGGTCGTGCAGACGCGCACGTTCCCCGGCATCCGACGACCCTACATTATCGACCCTGAGAACGTCCGGCGCGATCCGCCTCAGCTCGGTGGCTCGCCCGTCTCGACGAGGCGCTTGTATTCCCTGCCGATCCACAAGGCGAGAAGCAGCCAGACGACGGCGATGCCCATGTTGATGAGGGCGAATCCACTGATCGAGAGAGCGAAGACGGTCGTGCCGAGAAAGACGACAACGGCCTGCAGCGTATCGCCGAGCCGGGAGAAGAACGAATCGATCGTCTGTTTCGCTTTGTACTTCTGCTCGCGCGTCGTCGGCAAGAACAGCATGTTGCGAACCGTATTGTTGAGCGAATAGTCGGTGGCGTTCTCCGCCGTCTTCGCCCAGCGAATGACCGGGAAGATCGGCAGCAGCGCGATCATGCCGTAGCCGCCGAGAGCGATTGCCGGCAGGATCATGAGCCCGACGGCAACCCCGAAGAACTGCACGATGCGAGAAACCAGGAAGAGCTGGATGACCAAGCCGGCGATGTTCACGATCTGGAAGAAACCGGCCTTCAAGACGGTGATCTGCTGTGTGTAGGCGGTGCCTTCGGTTTGCCCCGTGATGTCGGTGGCCGCGTTGGCGATCGCTGAATTGAGGATGAACTCACCCGTGGTGTTGACCAGGTTCAGCACCATCATCAGAAGCCCGATCATCAGCAGATAACGGGTTCGGAATACCAGCGCGAAGGCACCGGTCGGGGGGACGGGGGCGGCGCTCTTGGACTCGCCTTTCGCCGAAGCGTCGCGCGCGGACGGCTCGTCGGCACGTTTGGCGTCGCGCTCGGCGAGCATCTTCTGTATGTCCTCGACGCGAATCGAGCCGGTTGTCGCCATGAGCTTTGACGACGTCTCTTCGGGAGGGAGGTGCGCTTCCTTCAGCCGGACCTCGCGCCGGTCAATGAGGTTCGTAACCCCGAGCTGTGCCAGCAATATGGCGGTGCCGATCAGCAGCAAGACACCGATGCCAAGCACGTCGGCGTTGCGTTCGACGTACGTGGCGCCGACCACGGCCCCGAGCGACTGCCCGAAGGCGACGATCGGAAACAGACGCTCTCCTTCGTCCTTTTTGTAGATGTCGTTGGCGAAGCCCCAGAACTGGGCCACGACCATGACGTTGAAGACCGCGACCCAGGCGTAGAACACGATGCCGATGTCGCGGCCTGCGGCCCACAATCCGTAGAAGGCGACGAAGCTGGCGACGAAAAACATCGTGGCGATGTTGATCAGCTTCTGACGCGGTACGCGGTCGGCCAGCTTTCCATAGATCGGCACAACGATGGCGAGCAGGAATACCGCCCCGGCGGAGGTGTAGCTGGTGATGTCGGCGCCGAACCCGCCGACGATCAACCCGTCGCGCACGGGCTTGATGATGTAGTAGGCGGTCAGCAGCAGAAATACATTGCCCGCCAGCAAGAGCGCGGTGGTCGACTCGCCCGCGCGAACATCGGCAAAAAGACGGAGGAAACGATCGAGTGCGCTGGGCTTCCCGGGATCGGCCATTTCGTCGGCAGTATAACCGCAAAGTGTCCTCGCATCTCGGGATCGCCCGGCAGGGGAACGGTACGCTGCTTTTATCTGTCACTTGACTAGTAGTCAGTTGACGGATAAACTCGTGTCCGTCTTGCTGTGACACGCGAGCGGCGCCCCGGCGCCGAGGAGAGATGCCAGATGCCGCATGGGCCATCCGACCAACCGACCGAACACCTCCCGGTCAAGCCGCGCGACTTTCTCATCCTGCTGGCGCTCGTCGAGGGGGAGGCGCACGGCTACGGCATCCTCAAGGAGGTTGCCGACGAGACCGGCAGCGGCGTGCACCTCGATCCGGCCAACCTGTATCGGGCGCTGCGGCGGATGATGAAGGCCGGGCTGGTGGTCGAGTCCGAGAAGCGCCCGGCGGCCGACCTCGGTGACGAGCGC
>CBDUAS010000363.1:0-4758 GCA_965365185.1 uncultured bacterium
CGAACTGCTGTTCGTCGGAGATGCCGGCACGACGGAGCCGAGCGGCGCCAGCCGGAGGCTCGCAGCAGCCCGTCGAGAAGGGCCGCCGCTCGGTTGCGCTGTCGCTGCCGGCGTCTTTCGCTCGCATCGGCCCCGGATTCTGCATAGAATGCCGACGCGCAGGCGCTTCCCGTACCGCGGCACGGTACTCCTATGGCCCAGCTAAAGACCCAGAAGAACGACGCCAGCGTAGATGCTCTTATCGACGCGGTCGAGAACGAGACGCGGCACGCCGTTATCCGGCTCCATTGAGGCACAGGCGAGAGATCACCGGGGACGAGCCGGCGATGTGGGGCGACAGCATGGTCGGCTTCGGCAGCTATCACTACAAGTACGCTTCCGGGCGCGAGGGCGACTGGTTCCTCACCGGATTCTCGCCGAGAAAACAGAGCCTGACGCTCTACATCATGTCGGGGTTTGCCGACGAAGAAGACCTTCTGGCCCGTTTGGGAAAGCACAAGACGGGAAAGGCTTGCTTGTACGTGAACTCGTTGGACGATGTCGACCTGGCGGCCCTGCGGGAGCTGATCGAGCGGTCGGTCGAGCAGAAGCGCCGGGCCTCGCGGGAGTCGGCGACATGAGGTGGGGACGGAAGAAGAAGGACCGCCGCTCGCACCCGCGCCACGAGCTGGAAACGCCCGCCGAGCTGACCGTCGAGGAGGCGCCGGAACCTGCCGAGCCCGCGGAGCCTGCCGACCAACGAGAGCACGAGCGTATCAGCGTCGCCTACGAGATCAACATCGAAGCGGGGCTGAACATCCGTGGCCAGGAGGTCATGCGCCTGACGCTCGTCGGGACGACGGTCGACATCAGCCTCGGGGGCATGCTGATCCGGGTGGATCAGGACGTTGCCCCGGGTGCTCGGTGCGACGTCCGCTTCACCGACGCAGACGGGCAGATCGAGCCGCCGGAGACCTGGGGCAGGGTGCGACGCTCGACCGCCACCCGCGGAGGTTTCGAGATCGCCGTGCAGTTCGCCGTGCCGCTGGATTCCCTGCAGGTTTGAGCTAGCGCCCTGTGTAGGGAATGCCCTCCTTGATCCACTTCGGCGCCGGCTCGCCCTTGAGGTAGTGGTCGAGCCACTCCTTCATCTTCGTTGCCCAGTCGAGCTTGTTGGCGTACGTCTGCGGATGGTGTGGCTCGTCGTTGTACTGCAGAAAGACCGTTTCCTTGCCGTTGCGCCGCATGGCCAGGTAAAGCTCGATCGACTGCTCCCAGGGCACGGCGTCGTCGACGTCGCCGTGCAGGATGAGCATCGGGGTCTCGATCTTGTCGGCGAAGAACACCGGCGAGTTGTCGATGTAGTCCTCGCGCGCGTTCCACAGGCTGCCGCTCAGGCGCGACTGCGTCATCTCGTACTGGAACTGCCGCGCCAGCCCGGAGCCGAGACGGATGCCCGAGTAGGCGCTGGTCATGTTGCCCACGGGCGCACCGGCGATGGCGGTTTTGAAGATGTTGGTCTGCGTGACCATGAATGCAGTCTGGTAGCCGCTCCACGAATGGCCGTGCAGGGCGATGGCGTCGGGGTCGGCGATGCCGATGTCGATGAGGTGCTGCACCCCCGGCACGACGCTCTTGGTGGAGGCGAAGCCGGGTCGGCCGACCTCGAAGCGCACGTCGGGCAGGAACACCACGTAACCATTCGAGGCGTACAGCGGAAAGCTCGGTCGATGGTTGACGGCCGGCTGGTTGAACTCGTGCAACCGCTGCGAGAAGAAGCGGTAGTAGTACACCAGCACCGGGTACCGCTCGCCCTCCTCGTAGTTGCCCGGTTTGATGACGACGCCCTGCAGCGGGATGCCGTCGGCGCTGAGCCACTCGGTGAGCTCCGCGGTGCCCCAGGCAAACTCGTCGAGGTTCGGATTCACGTCGGTGAGCTTGCGTGCGTTGGTGAACGAGGTGTCGTCGGCGACCCACAGGTCGGGGAACTCGTCGTAGTCCTGGCGGGTGAACAGCACCCGCGATGACTCCTCCGACTTGGCGAGGAAGCGGAACATCTTGTCTTCCTCGAGCAGCGGCGAGATGCCGGGCGTGTCGAGACGGGTGCGGTAGAAGCCGAAGTTCTTCTCCAGGTCGTGGTAAGCCGACAGCAACAGCTCGGCTCCGGCGCCGATTGCCACGGCGTCGGGGTCGGTGTCGATGACCCGGAAGATGCGCTGCTGCGCCCGGCCCTCGCCCGCGGTGAGGTTCCAGGCCGGTGCGCCGTCAGTGGGGATCACCCAGATGTCGTACTTGTCGTAGACGAGCACGGCGGCGTCGTCCTCCAGCCACCCGCCGAGTCCGTAGCCGGGCGCCGGCTGCGGGTAGTCGTGATCCTCGTTGGCGAACGGCACGCCGAGGGATCCCGTGAGGTTGCGCGGCTCTCCGGAGGCGACGTCGAACAGGTAGTAATCGCCGCCGCGGTAGTAGACGGCGAACCGCCCATCGGGCGACAGCGAAGCGCGGGAGTCGAGGCGCTCGGCCACCGTCGTGCGTTCGCCGGTGGCCAGGTCGACCAGGTAAGCGTCTTCGTTGCCCCCCGTCCAGGTTGATTCCCATCTGTACGGCACGTCCGAGCGGGCCATCGCTACATCGGCGTTGTCGGGGATCGCTAGGTCCGGGACCTCGGGGTCGGCGAGCCGCACGACGCGGCCGGAGTCCATGTGCCGCACCGCTGTGGAGGTACGATCCTTCTCCCGGTTCCACAGGATCTTCTGCTGCGGGTTGATGCGCGGATCCCGCCAGTGCCACACGTCGACGGCTCGGTCGGCGAGTATCGACGCGGTGTCGTAGGGGTCGAACGGCGTCTCATCCTCCGCGGCGGCGTCGCCTCCTGCCTCGGGAGTCGCTGTTGCCGGGGTCTTCGCCAAGCGGTCGCGCTCGTCCTCACGGATCGGCCGCCAGCCGAAAAACAGGCGTTCGCCGTCTTTGCTCCAGGAAAGCGTGTTGGTGGTGGGCACGAACCAGCCGTCGGGTGCGTCGTCCGAGCTCACCAATGCGTTCGTGCTCGATCCGTCCCAGGCCATCAGTGTGCCCGCGCCGGGCTCGCCGTCGGCGTCCTCGACGGCCATGACGAAGGCCAGCCCCGTCCCCTCCTCCTGCCAGGTGAGCGCGGCATAGTGGGCGAACGGGCGCGTATCGAGCGTCGTCTCGGGCTCGCCGGAGGCGCTCAGGTCGCGCACGTACAGGCCGTCGCGCGCGGTGTCGGTTCCGGCAACGGCGTAGGCAACGAAGCGCCCGACTTCGTCGAACGCGAACGAGCGGACGTCGGGCAGCTCGACCTCGCGGCCGGAATCGAGGTGCAGGAGGACCAGCACGGTGCCCGGCTCCCGATCGCCGGCGTCACCGCCACGTTCCTGTCCAGAGCCGCCGGCAGCTTCCTCCGGGGGCGTCGATGCTGCTGCGTTCTCCTCGTCCTCACGCGGTGCAAAACGGTGAATGGCAAGCCAGCGGCCGTCGGCGGAAAAGGCGAACCGCTGCACGTCCTCCTGCTCGACCAGGTCGCCGGTCGCGGTGGTGAGCAGCGCCAGGCCGCGCCGCGGGGCGTCGTCCCGGCCGGCCGCCTCCTGCTGGGCCATCGACGGATTGAGGCGCGCCGCGACGTGGGTACCGCGGGGAGAAATGACCGGATTGCTGGCGAGCGGAATGACGTGGCGTGTATCCGCATCGACGGCACGCACGATGACCTCCGGATCACCGCGATCGGGCTCGGCGGTGAAAGCGATCCAGTTGCCGTCGGCCGAGATCGAGGGCTGCTCGATCTCCCGCAGCTTCATCAGGTCGGTGAAGGTGAGCGGCCGCTTCTCCTGCCCGGCGGCGGGCAACGAGAGAACCACTGCGAGAACGACGCTCACAGGAAGCGCCAGGAGCCGGAAGCGAATCGGGAAGACGCGCACGATAAAACCTCGTCGGATGGCGGTGAACGACAGGCTCATCGTACTCGGTTTGCCGCGAAGCGACGAGCTTCCGCACCCACCGGCAAACGGCGAGGTCAGCCTCGTGTGTGCGACGCGAACTCGGCGTGCGTGGCCCGGAGGATCTCGCGTATTCCGATGCGATCGGCATCATCGAGATGCTCGAAGGAATCGTCGCGCCCGGCGCCGGTCAGCACCGCCTCGAGACGAGCGTAGAACCGGGATTTGACGATCACCGGCAGCCTGCCGAATGCATCGGAATAGACCAGGAAGCTGAGCGGATGGCGGAACAGGCGCCGCCTCAAGTCGAGATCACGCAAGGAGCGCCCGCTATCGTCTCGGGGGCCGCGGGCGACAAAATCGGTGGCGAAGCTCGAGGTGCCGGCGATGGGGCCGGGCAGCGGCGCTTCGTGCGATAGCAGCATCTCGCGCAGCAGGCGGCCGACGGCGGCGTCGATACGCGCTTCGGTGGCTGGCAGCATCCCCGACGCCGGCAACGGCTCGCCGGTGCTCTGCAGCGTTGCCGCCTGCTCGGCGAGCGCGTCGTCGGCCGCCTGCCGGGTGAGGATGATGACGTTGTGTACCCGGACCTGATGGTTCAGCACCAGCAGAGCCACGATGTCGCTGTGCGCGCTGAGGTAGGGGGCGGTGTCGAAGCGGTCCGAGAGGTCGGTGACGTTGCCGCCGGCGGTCAGGTCGAAGTCGGCAAGGTAGCGGGGCACGTCGGGGACTTCGTGGCTGAGCAACGGGGATTGCACGTTGCCGGCGTGGCCGAGCACGTCGACTTCCCGGGCCGGAACCTGAGCGCGAGCTTCGGGGACGTGGA
>CBDUAS010000364.1:0-4751 GCA_965365185.1 uncultured bacterium
GCGAGCGGCGGCGGCTCCGGACCCGCTTCGTTCGGTGGACCCGCCGCCGCCAGCCACACGTTCACGGAGCTGCCGACGCGGACCACGCTCGATGCCGCGGGCTGCTGTCTCACGACCGTGCCCGCGGGACGGTCAGACGGCTCGCGGGCGACTTCGCCGAGAAGCAGGCGAAGCTCGGCCAGCAATTCCCTGGCTTCTTCGACGTTGCGCCCGACCAGATCCGGCACCCGCGTCGTGGCCACCTGCGGCCGTACGATCACCCCCTGATCCGGTGGCTCTAGCGGCCGTACCTGTGGACGCTGGTCGAGGGCGGAAAACCTGAAGTCGTCGACGTTGATGTGACCCCATGGCCCCGAGGACTCGTCGATGATGCGGATCTGAGCCCGTTGCCCGGCCCAGCGTTCGAGCTGCCAGGTCTGGCGCCGCATCGTCTCCGTATCGTCTCCCGAGGCAAACGCCACCCGGATGGCGCCCTCGATGGGGTCGAGTACGCGCAGCTCGACCCGCGTCTCGAAGCTGCTGCCGCCGCCGACCAGAAAGCTCAGCGTCCCTTCCGGGACATTGAACGGGGCCGACACCAGGGTCCCTTGCGGCTGATCCCCCTGGGCGGCTCCCGGTTGCCGGCTACCGCGAGGGTGGCTTTCGAAGGTGCCCACCCAGAAGTCGCCCTGATGATTCGCCGGCTGGGCGCCGCGCGCGCGGCTGTTGTCGCCGAACGTCGGCTGCGTGTCGAACGCCGTCCCGTTGGCCGTCCAGCCACGCAGGTCGCCGGTCTCGAAATCCAGGGTGATGCCCGACGGCTGCGCCTGCAGCGACAGGGCCGGACGCTGCTGCGCCTGCTGCGGTTGCTCCGACAACCGCTGCGCCGCCGCCCCGAGGCTTCCGGCAGACGTCACGGGCTCGGCTGTGCCGCTTCCCGCGGCCACAGCGAGAGCGAGCGACAGCACCACACTCCAGAGAGTTCTCGGCAGCTTCCCGGCTCCTGTGGTCCCCGTGCAAGGAATGCCCATTCCTATACTGGCTCCGGGCTCCGTTCGCTTCAAGAGCGGCGCCGTTTGCTCTCGCGCGGCGAAACCCGCCTCACACGTATCGCGTAACAGCAACAAGCAGGGCGTTTCGATCACCGGATGAGTCAGGAGGGGAAGCATGCGCAGGTTGAGCCTTTTCGCCGCGATGGCGTTGATCGCCGGATTGTCGGTAGCCACGGTCAACGGCGCCCAGCCGGCGCAGTGGTCGTTCGACGGGGCCGATCGCATCGAGCTGGAAGGGGTCTCGGGAGACATCGTAGTGAGGGCGGGCAGAGGCTCGCAGATCGAGATCGAGATCGTCGAGGATGTCAGCCCGGAGAACGCGTTTCGTGCCGAAGTCGAGCGTGACGGCACGACCGTTCGGGCGCGCGAGGAATGGAGCCGGAGGGGCAGGGGCAGCGTCGAATGGACGCTGGTCGTTCCCGCAGATCGGGTAACGGCGATTGTCGTCGAAACCGCGTCGGGTGATCTCCGGGCGAGCCGAGTGGAAGCGAGATTCGAGTTCAGCACGGCGAGCGGTGACCTGCGCCTGTCGGACATGACGATCGCCGAGGGGTCGTCCTTCAGCACGGCCAGCGGCGACCTCCTGCTCACCGACGTCGGCGTCGGCGACGACGTGGAGATGAGCACGGCGAGCGGCGACGTCGAGATGCGCGGGGTCCGCGCCGGCGCCGGCTTCGCCGCTTCGACGGCCTCCGGAGACGTCGCCATCGAGAGCTCCGACGGAATCATGAATGCCAGCTCGGCCAGCGGAAACGTGACGGTCGACGAGGAGACGCTGAGCGGACCCAGCTCGTTCTCGTCGGCCTCCGGAGATGTGACGGTCCGCCTGAACGCGGCGCCGGGTTACGCGCTCGAAGTATCGTCGGCATCCGGAGATGTGCACCTGGAGGCGCCGTTCGGCAACGACTTCACGCTCATCATGACCAAACGTCGCGACCGCGGCAGCATCGATAGCCCCTTCGAACCCACGTCGGAACGGGAATTCGAGCGCAACGGGCGTACCTACGTGGAACAAACGGTCGTCCGCGGCTCCGGGCAGCCGGAAGTGCGCGTGAGCACCGCCTCCGGATCCGTCGAAGTACGCAACCGCTGAGCGCCGGCGTCTCGGGCCGGCGGACTCTCTCTCGAGGCGGGAGGAGTCTCGGGAGAGGGAAAGGTCCGGGAGAGGGGCCCGGCGACCATGGCCGCCCCAGGGCGGCTGAGTGACGGTTCTCAGTCGGTCTGGAGCGGCGTGACGCGGCCTTCGACGTCGACCCTGAAGAAGCTACGGTCCTCGATCAGCAAGCCCTGGACCTTTTCGACCTCGGTGAAGGTCACGTCGATGCCGTAGACGATGCCGCCGTGCAGCGGTCTCACCTCCTCGACGATCGTATGGCCGACGACGACGGTGCTGGCGCCGAAGACCTCGAGCGCCGCGGCGATCTGCTCCGGCTGCAGCGCTTCATCCTGAAAGTAGCCGCGGTACCAGAGCGGACCGTCGGAAGCGAACAGCATCTGCAGCGTCCCGGGAGCGCGGGTCCGCCACGGCTCGTCGATTCCCCGGCGAATGGCCTCGTTGACGCCCTGGATGTCGAGGCCCGACGCCGCGAGAACCTGCGAGACCCCGCCGTGTACGAACAGAACGTCACCGATACGTAGCAGGGCCGGCTTCGAGCGCAGCCATCTGCCGAGCTCGGTATGCGGCCCGTAGAGGCCGGACAGCGAGGTGCGGAATTTCGGCGCCACCAGCTTGTACTTGTCGGCTGCGTAGCGATCGTCGTTGTAAAGGAGCATGGCGTCGTGGTTGCCGAGCACGACGTGCACGCGGCCGCCGGCCGCCAGCGCCTGGGGCTCGAGTTGATGGACCCACCAGAGCTCCTCCGTGACCTCATCGCCACGATCCACCATGTCACCGACGAACACCAGGCGACCGTCACCCCAGGCCCAGCGATCCTGCCGGTCGATGACGCCGGCGCTGCGCAGCAGACTTCGCAGCTCCTGGGGGTTTCCCTCGACGTCGCTGACGGCGAAGATGCGCCCGCCTTCCTCGAAGACCGCCGGATCGGGGGCCGGCGGTGCGGGGTCGACCGCGTAGTCGCGTTCCGGGGCGCACGGGTCCGAAAACCGCAGGAGGCTCCCCGGCTCTCCTTCCACGGTTTCGAACACGACGCTGTCGCCGCATACCGAGCCGACATGGGCGACAGCACGGCCTTCCCAGAACACGTAGGGACCGTCGGCCAGCGGCGCCTCCTCGACGACGGCGCCGGCGACATTCCCGGAATCCTCGGGGAGGTCTTCCGCGCTACTTCCGAGAAGGCCGCCGCCCCAGATAACGGCCAGCGTCGCGGCGACTCCTACGATTCCGCCGATCAGGTATGGCTTCATTCTGTCTCTACTCCGTGCGTAAAGCGTCGACCGGCTGCATGGCCGCGGCTCGGCGTGCGGGCAGGATCCCGGATAGCAGGCCCGTCAGCAAGCTCACGCCCAGGGCTGCGGCGACGAAGGCGAAAGGAGTGTGGACGGGAAGTCCCGGGACCAGGGCCCGCAGCAGCACGGCGGTGCCCATCCCCACACCGAGCCCCGCGGCGCCGCCGAGGGTGGCTAGCGTCGATGCCTCGGCGAGAAACACGGCCAGCACCTGTCGTGGTGTGGCTCCGAGCGCCCGCAGCAGGCCAATCTCCTGCGTGCGCTCGCCGACCGCTATCCACATGATGGTGAGAATGCCGATGGCGCCGACCACCAAGGAGATGCCGGCGATGGCGCCCACGGCGAAAGTAATGACGTTCATGACGTTGCCGAACACCTCGAGCATGTCGGTCTGCGTGGTGATGGTGAAGTCCTCGGTGTCGTCGTGGCGATCGATGAGCAACTCGCGTACGTCGGCCGCCACTTGGTCGGTCAGCCCGCCGTGCGAGAACAGCACGTCGATCTCGATGAGCTCGTCGAGGTTGAACATGCGCATGGCGGTGGAAACGGGCACCCAGGCAAGGTCATCGATGTCGATGCCCATCAGCGTTCCCTTGGGTGCCTGCACGCCGATGACCCGCAGGCGGTGGTCGGCGATGCGGACGAAGCGTCCCAGCGCGTTCTCCTCGCCGAACAGCTCGCGCTTGAGCGTCGGCCCGAGCACGACGATCGGCGCGCCGCGGCGTGGGTCACCCGGCGGGATGAACGAGCCCTGGCGGATATCGAACTTGAACACCTGCGGCATTCCGGAAGTGACGCCGTAGATCGGCACGCTGCGGCCGCGGCCGTTCGCCTCCACGCGGGCGTTGCCCATGACCACGGGGATCACCTCTTCGACGTTGGGGATCCGCCGCAGTGCCTCGGCATCGTCCAGCGTCAGCTTGTGGGTCGTGCCGCCGAGCACGCCGGGAATGCCGACGGTCTCCGTCTTGCCCGGATTGACGGCGAGGATATTGGTACCGAACTGAGTGAACTGGTCGAGCACGTAGCGGCGTGTCCCCTCGCCGATCGAGGTGAGCAGGATGACCGCGGCGATGCCGATGGCGATGCCCAGCATGGAGAGCGCAGAGCGCAAGCGATAGCTGGTCAGGGCACCGACTGCCAGACGAGTGAGATCGCGAACGAGCATGAGCTACCTCCTCGCCAGCGCGGCCACGGGGTCCAGCTGCATCGCGCGCATCGCAGGCAGGACGCCGAACACCGCTCCGCAGCTTGCCGAGACGCCCAGCGCGGCGAGGACTGGCAGGCGGAGGCGGCCGACGGAAGGGCCGTTAC
>CBDUAS010000365.1:0-4751 GCA_965365185.1 uncultured bacterium
CCCATCTCAAAGAACGCCCGTCCGAGACGGACGTATTGAGCCAGGCAAGCGGACGGACGCCATGATGACTCTCGTGGATCTGGCACCTACGTTCCTCGACATGGCAGGCGTCGAAGCACCGCAGCAAATGCAGGGGCGCAGCCTGGTACCGCTAATGCGCGGCGAGCGGCCGGCGGACTGGCGCGACGCCATCTACTACCACTACTACGAGTTCCCCGGGGCGCATTCCGTGCAACGCCACTACGGCGTCCGCACCGATCGGCACAAGCTCATCCATTACTACACCATCGATGAATGGGAGCTGTTCGACCTGCAAACGGACCCCGACGAGCTGCGCAGCGTCTACGACGATCCCGACTACGCCACCATCCGCGACGAGCTGGAAGCTCGCCTCGCGGAATTGCGTGTCCGGTATCTGGTGCCCAGCGAGGACCCGGTCGCCGAGCGGCGGGCTCGATGACCCACGGTTTGCGGCCGGCACGCCGCTGACCGGCGAGAGGATCGGCGAGATGACACACCGGCGCGGACGCCTCTGGACGAGGGGCGCAGAGGTGGGTCAACATTGTCGTCGCCGAACACACGGCTCGGGCCAATCAATGCAACGAGGAAAACCCGTGCGACGTGTCTCACTCCGTGTCGCCGCAGCAGTCGCCGTCTTGCCGCTCGTCGGAGCGAGCCAGGACCAGCGACCGGTCTTTCGCGGGGCCATCGACCTGGTGCGCCTCGACGTCATCGTCACCGACGAACAGGGGCGCTTCGTCGAGGATCTGCGACCGAGTGACTTTCGTGTCTTCGAGGACGGTGACGAACAGCGGCTCGTTGATCTGCAGCTCGTCGACCTGCGTCGCGGAGTCGTGCAGCGGGCCTTCGACGAGGGGATGAGCGAAGCCGATCTCGAGGAGTTCCTGTTGCTCGATAACGGTGCCACGGCTCCTGACGCGAGTGATTTCGGCGCCATCGTCTTCCTCATCGACGGCACGACGATCGACATGGCCAACAAGGCCCGGTTCGCCGACGCCTGGCGCGAGGTTATCGAGTCCACGGAAAGCTTGCGCGTGCCGCGGGCAGCGTACGTGATCGATTCGGACCGGCGCATCCGGCAGATCATGCCGTTCACCTCCGAGACGGCACAGCTTCGCGAGGCGGCTGACGCGCTCGACGACGTCGCGGCCTTCGGCAACTCGATCTATCGGCACATGGCCGACGTGGCCCGCCACGTGGCCGACTTCTCCGACGAGCCCGGCGTCGGCATGGAAGTCAGCTCCCTGGAGTTTGATGAGCTGCAGCGGAGCTTCGATTCCCTGCACCACCTGACGCAGTTCTGCCGCGCACTGGGCGCCCGTCCCGGACGAAAGGCCCTCGTCTGGGTGTCGGCCGGTGTGAAGCTGACCAAGGGAGGTCCCTACACGGCCGTGCTCATGGAGGGAGTCGACCGCGGCATGCTCGAGGACCCGATCCTCGGCGGCGGTGCCAGCGCCGTGGGCGGCGACAACCCGTTGAAGGAGTGGATCGGCAAAGAGTTCGACGATTACATGATCGAACCGACGCTGTTGGAAGCGCAGGAGGAGCTCCACGAGGCGGCCAACAGCGCCAACGTCAGCATCTACAGCGTGGACCCGACACGGCGGGGCGACGTGCGCATGGCCGGCCAGTTGACCCCCGGCCGCAGCCCGCTGATGGTCGGGATCATGGGATCCGGACGCGTGCAGTCGTCGCTCGATTCGATGCGCGACGCGCTGCGCGAAGCTTCGGCCGAAACCGGCGGGCGCGCGTTCATCCACTGGAGCGAGCTCCCGCAAGCGCTGTCTGAGATCGAAGACGACACCAGCCGTTTTTACCTGCTCGCCTACGAGCCGCCGTCGCCGGAGGACGGCAGGTACCACGAGATCTCCGTCGAAGTGCGGCGTACCGGGCTCACGGTCCGTCAGCGCCGTGGATACCTGGCTCTCGCCGACGCCGACCGCAGCGAGCGTGCCGTGGCAGCGGCGTTGCAGCTCCCCGGCGCCACCCAGGGGCTCGAGGTCAGCGCTCGCGTCTTCAAGAAGTGGAACACCGTGGGGGAGGCTCGCGTACAGCTCGCCGTATCCGTAGAGGGGGCCAGCCCGGTGATTCCCGGCCCCGACGGCGTCGACGCCTTACCGTTGCGGGTCATGTCCGTCGCTCTCGACGAGCAACAGCGCGCCGTCAGACGAAGCGATCAGCGCGTGCTCCGTCGCGCCGACAACGAGCGTGTGTTCGGCGAAGACCCCGCGCCGTTCGTTTTCTTCGACGGCCGCTGGTTGTCGCTCGAGCCCGGCGACTACGACTTTCGCGTCGCCGTGCTCGATCCGGCGAGCGGGCACATCGGCGCCGCTCAGGTGGACGTACAGATACCGCAACCATCCGTCGACTGGCGAACGTCCGACCTCATGCTCGGTATCGTGGGCGATAGTGGCTCGATCGAGCCGCTGGTGGCGGGAAAGGCGCCGCTACACAGCGCCGTGCATGCGTTCGCGGAGGTATACGGCGGTGCCTCCCCGGTTGCCTCGGTTCGTGTTCTGCGTCGCGACGAGGGCGGCGCTGCCGCCGATCAGCCGTGGGCCGAGGTGGAGGCCCGGCCTCTCGCCCGCTACATCGACAACATCCACCGCGCCGACATCGAGCTGCCCCGTTTCCTCGCCCCGGGTAGCTATGTCGTCGAACTGGTGGTCGTCGACTTCAGCACGCGCAACGAGACGCTGCTGCGGACACCGATCGAGGTCTACTAGACAACGGCTCAACTCCGCCGCCTCATGAGCTTGCGGTTCCGCTTCCCGCGACCAGGCTTGTACGGTCGCGCGCGCGGCGGCTACATTGAGCGCGTTCCATGGACCACTTCTGCCGCATGGAGGGCGTCATGAGGGCCTTCAAGAGCACGCTTTTCCTCGCCGCCGCAGCGTTCCTGATCACGACGCTTGCGCCAGCAACCGCGATTGCACAGGGAACCATCGCCGACTACCAGCGGGCCATGAACCTGCGGGATCGGTTCAACGGCTTGGCCGTCGATGTTCCGGAGGCCGCCAAATGGATCGGTGAGACGAGCCGCTTCTGGTACCGGAAGTCGGTTCCCGGCGGCGACGAATTCGTGTTGTTCGACGCCGTTACCCTCGACAAGACCCCCGCCTTTGACCACGAGCGCATCGCCGCGGCCCTCTCCGCAGGACGGGACGAGCCGTACACCGCGGTCACGCTTCCGTTTCGCACCATCGAGCTCGTCGACGACGAGAGCTTCCTCGAAGTCTCGATCGACGGCGTGCTCTGGCGCTGCAACTTGAGCGACTATAGCTGCGCCTCGACCGGTCAGCCTCCGGCGCGTCGCCGTCCCGGAGGCGACCCGGGCGACGGTGGAGAGGTGGCAACGCGGCCATCTCCCGACGGCAAGTGGGAAGCGTTCGTCGACAACTACAACGTCGCGATCCGTGAGATCGGAAGCGACGAGTTGATCCGCCTGAGCATGGACGGCTCCGAGGGCGAAGCGTACGAGCTGCGTTCGATCCAGTGGTCGCCCGACTCCACGAAGCTCGCCGCCTACCGAGTACGTCCGGGGTACGTACGTGAGATTCCGTACATCGAGTCGTCGCCCGACGATCAGCTCCAACCCAAGCACTGGACGCGCGAGTACACCAAGCCCGGAGACCGGCTCGACAAGGAATTCCCGGTGATCTTCGACGTGCCGGCGGGCACGCAGATCTCCGTCGATGACGCCCTGTTTCCCAACGCCTACGCCCTGTCGCGGCTCGTCTGGCGGGAGGACTCCAGCGCCGTGACGTTCGAGTACAACCAGCGCGGCCACCAGGTGTTTCGCGTCATCGAGATCGACGCCGCCAGCGGCAGCACCCGGGTGCTGATCGACGAGCAAATGGAGACGTTCTTCCACTATTCCGGCAAGAAGTTCCGCCACGACGTCGACGACGGCGAACAGATCATCTGGATGTCGGAGCGCGACGGCTGGAACCACCTTTACATGTACGACGGCGCCACCGGCACGGTGATGCATCAGATCACCGACGGCGCGTGGCCCGTTCGCGGCGTCCTCGGCGTCGACGAGGAAAGCCGTCAGATCTACTTCACCGCGTCCGGCATGGTCGCAGGGCAGGACCCGTACTTCGTCCATGCCTACCGCATCAGCTTCGACGGCACCGGCTTGACGCCCCTCACGTCCGCGGCCGCCAACCACCAGGTCGTTCTTTCACCTGACCGCCGGTACTACGTCGATCGCTACTCACGCGTCGACATGGCGCCGGTGGCCGAGTTACGCCGGACCTCCGATCAGTCGCTCGTCGCGGAGGTGGAGCGCGGCGACATCAGTGCGCTGGTGGACGCCGGCTGGGAGGCGCCCGAGGTGTTCGTTGCCAAGGGCCGCGACGGCACGACCGATATCTGGGGCGTTATCTTCCGGCCCACGAACTTCGATTCGAGCCACGTCTACCCGGTGATCGAAAACATCTACGCCGGGCCGCACAACTCCTTCGTGCCCAAGTCGTTTCAGGAGTACAACGGCATGCGGGAGATCGCCGAGCTCGGTTTCATCGTCGTGCAAATCGACGGCATGGGTACGTCCAATCGCTCCAAGGCGTTCCACGACGTCGCCTGGATGAACCTCAAGGACGCCGGCTTCCCCGACCGCATCCTCTGGCACCAGGCCGTGGCCACCCGCTATCCCTATTACGACATCAGCCGCGTGGGCATCTACGGCACGTCCGCCGGCGGTCAGAGCTCCCTCGGCGGTTTGC
>CBDUAS010000366.1:0-4718 GCA_965365185.1 uncultured bacterium
GTACAGGCGTACCTCCACCGGTACCGCCGGCTGTGCCCCGGCACCCGGGTCGTCCGGGAACACCACCTGCCAGTTGGGGTTGCCCTGATCGTCCCGGTCACCACGGGTGTAGCGACGGTAGCCGTTGGGATAGTTGAACGGGGCGAAGTAGTTGATCCACGTGTAGTTGGCGCCGAACTTGATGTCGTGGCTGAGGTCCTCGCCCGTCACGTACCAGGAAACGGTGCCGTTGAGGTTGTCCGTGTCCCGCTCGTCGAAAAACTCCGACGTCGGGTTGGACGGACGCGGCAGGTACTGGTCGTAGAAGAAGTCGTACGTCGCCGACCAGTCACGGTAGGGAACGCCTGCTTCCGAGCTGGCGCTATCACGACGCACCAGCGGGAAGTTCGAACGCACCGTCGAGAAACGGATGTCCGAAAAGATGTTCTGGTTGATCACCGACTGCCACTGCAACTGCGGAATGTGCGTGCTCGAGTCCTGGATCCTGCCCAGGTACGGCCGGGACCTCGAGGCGTCACGGTTGTTGCGGTACTTGACCGTGTTGATGTAACGGCCCGAGATCTTGTTGTTGTCGTTGATCTGGCCGTTCAGGTTGAGCGTCCAGTCCCGCAGCATCGTCGAGTCGCGCTCTTCCAGCTCGAGGATGACCTTGCGGATCTCGAAGTCCCAGTAGTCGACGAAGAACCAGGCGCGATCGCGCCAGATCGGTCCGCCACCCTGGATGTCGAGGTCCGACAGCAGCTCGTTCGGCGTGCCTTCTTCGATGCCCTGGGCCCGCAACTCGTCATCGACGTTGCTCGATACCAGGCCCTCGCCCTCGTAGAAGTACTTCACACCGGCGTGCCAGTCGTTGCTGCCCGACTTCACGACCATGTTCATGTTCACGCCCGGCGTGCGAATCTCGATGTCCTGGCCTGCCAGCGACACCGATACCTCCTCGAACGAGCCGACCGAGAAGTACGACGACGATGCACCCGTTGCCGCCGGATCGGTGGTGTCTCCACCGTTGACGTTGTACGAGTTGTTGGTCGTCTCCGAGCCCCACGCCCGCGGCGAGGTCTGCTGACCCGAATCACCACCGCCGACGTCCAGCGAGCTCATCACGCCCGGCACGTGGTCCAGCACGCCCGCCCAGATCCCCGACGCCGTCGGCGTCTTGTCGATCAGGTCGTCCGTGTACAGACCCGCGATGTTCGTGCTCTTGACGTCCACCACCGGGCTCTCGCCCGTTACCGTGATGGTCTCCTCGACCGACGCCAGCTCCATCGTCAGGTCAAACGCCACCGTCCGCTGGGCCGTGATGACGAGGCCTTCACGAATGACGGTCTTGAACCCGTCGAGGGTAAACGTCGCCGTGTACGGCCCCGGATACAACCCCGGGAAACGGGCCGAACCGTCGATCCCCGTGTACTGCGTCTGCGTGCCCACCGGACCGCTGGCCACTACCTGAACTCCCGGCAGCGGCGCTCCGTCCGGATCGATGGCACGCACGACCATGATCCCTGTATCACGCTGTGCGTTCGCCGGTAGCGCGAACGCCAGCGTCAGGGTAATCGACAGGGCCATCATCACCAGGCCCTGCCAGCGTTTGGAAAGCATCATGCCTCCAACCCTCCATGTTGTGTCGTCGGTCTTTGGGGCGCCGCCCTCGAGAGTCAAACAACGGGGCAGCCACCGACGACGTCGTGAAGACTACTCTGCAAGTAGCGTTCCAATCCGGGCGAAAACGGAAAAACCCGTGGCAAGCGGGCGCCTAGTACCCAAGAAGCGGACTTCGGAGTTCAACGGCCCGACAGAAAAGCAGCGCAAGAATCCAAAAATCCAGAATCAGCAGGCGATGTCTTCGGTTTTTTGAATAATTCAAACCGTTATATTCGGATCTCGGAATCATCGATTTGTCCGCACCTCTCTCGCCGCCACTTCCCGCGCTCACGGTTGCGGATCGCCTCCTCGGCCGTCTCCGCCGACCTGTGCCACGACGCGACCGGCAACCTCCCGCGTCGCCGACCGCGCTACGTGGCGGCCGGCCACGCCTGCTACGATCTTCCCGTAGGAGCGGCGCATCCGGGCGCCCATCGGTGCTTGCCGTTCCGGGCGCCTGCGTGAGCCGGGCTCCGCCGCCGACGCCACTTCTGGCAACGAAACCCTCGAGGCAACGGACGTGTCGAGCTCCGACAAATCGACAGCCAACAGCAAGCTCCTGACGATCGTCGTGGTGGGGTCGGCCATCGTCGGTGGTTTGCTGTTCTTCCTGGCGCGCACCAGCGACGATCCGCGGCGCACCGGCGACCCCGCAGCCGCCGACCACGCCGCCGCGCCGGATTTCGGCTCGCTGCGAGACCAGCGCCCGTTCAACGTCCTGGTGATCAGTCTCGATACGACGCGCGCGGACCGCATCGGCGCCTACGGTTTCGACGGCGTTGAAACGCCTTCCATCGACGGGCTGGCCGCCTCCGGGGTTCTGTTCCGACGCGCCTACTCGCCGGTGCCCCTCACCCTTCCGGCGCACGTTTCGCTGTTCACCGGCCTCTATCCGTTCGACCACGGTGTGCGCGACAACGCCGGTTTCGTCGTCGCCGACGAGCTGACCACCGTCGCCGAGCTGTTCCGCGAGCGCGGCTACGCTACGGCGGCGTTCGTCGCCTCGTACGTGCTGGCGGCGCGCTGGGGTCTCGACCAGGGATTCGACACCTATATCGATGGTCTGGCCGCCCAGGCGCGGCGCGCAACGGTGATGAACGAGGCGCAGCGGCCGGCGAACGAGGTCATCGATGACGCGGTGCAGTGGCTCGATGGCCGGCCGCAGGGTCCGTTTTTCGCCTGGGTGCATCTGTACGATCCGCACACGCCGTACGCGCCACCGCCACCCTACGACGCCCTCTACGCCGATGATCCGTATGTCGGCGAGATCGCCTTCATGGACGAGCAGATCGGTCGTTTGATCACGGAGCTGGATTCGACCGGCGACGCCGACCGCACGTTTGTCGTGCTCGCCGGGGACCACGGCGAGAGCCTCGGCGAACACGGCGAGCAGGAGCACGGGTTTTTTCTCTATGAGCCGGCCATCCACGTGCCGCTGATCGTCTCCACGCCGTTCGAGCGGTTTCGTGGCGTCGAGACGGCGGCGCCCGTCTCCCTCGTCGACGTGATGCCGACGCTGCTGGAGATGAACGGCATCGCTGTGCCGGACAACCTCGACGGGCGATCGCTCACCCCGTTGTTTGCCGCAACGGGCCCGGGCGACACCAGCGCCGTCGGCTCCTTCGCGGGTCGAAAGGCGCCCGGAGCTGCGGACCTGCCGCGATCGCCCGCAGGCGCGGCCCCCCCCGGGGACTCCAGCGGCAGCGATCGCACCGTTTACGCCGAAACCTGGTACCCCCGCCTGCACTACGGATGGAGCGAGCTGACGTCGGTTTACGACGGTCGTCACAAGCTCATCGTGTCGCCGGAACCGGAGCTGTACGACCTCCGCGACGACCCGACCGAGTCCGTCAACCTGGCGTCCGAAGCAACGCCTGCGTACGACCGCCTGAGCGACGTGGCCGAGGAGATCCTGGCCGGGGCGGACCCGGTCGTCACCCAGGCCGTGGAGGTCGACGCGGAAACGCGCCGCACGCTCGAGAGCCTCGGCTACCTTGCCGGTGGCTCCGCTGCTCAGGGCCCCGACGGCGAGCGTGCCGCCCCCGCGTCACGGATCGGCGTGTTCAACAAGTCGCTGCAGGCACGAAGCCTGATGGCGCGGGGCGAGCTGGACGAGGCGGCTCGCCTGTACAACGAGATCCTCGACGACGACCCGCTGGTTTCGATCGCCTACGAGCGCCTCGGCGACATCTTCATGCTGCAGGGGCAGTTTACCGCGGCCGCCGAGGTCTTCGCGCAAGGCATCCCGCTGCGTCCCGATTGGAACGAGTGGTATCTCAAGCTGGCCGAGGCGCAGATCGGCATGGGCGAGCTCGGCGAGGCGGAGCAGACGCTGCTGGGGTCCGTCGATCTGGCGCAGCCGGTTTCACACACGTATTGCCTGCTCGGCTACATCAGCGAGCGGAAGCCGGACTTCCGCGAGGCACTCGATCGCTACGATTCCTGCCGGGATCTCGACGAGGAGTCCGCAACGCCGCTATCGCACATGGCGCGGATGTACGTGCAAGTGGGCGAGCTGCAGCAAGCGGAGAATCTCGCCCGCCGGGCGCTGGCACTGGATCCCGGGAGCCGCGGCGCGCACTTCGCCCTCGGCCAGGTACTTGCGCGACGCGGCGACGCGGCGGCGGCAGCGGCCGAATACCGCGCCGAGGTCGCGGCGAACCCCGACTTCGTGCCGGCGCACTTCAACCTTGCCATGCACTACGGCGAGCTCGGACAGACCGTCGACGAAGAGCGCCACCTCGAGGCGGTTCTCGAGCTGGAGCCCGAGCATCCGGTGGCGTCGCTTTTCTTGGCGAACATCTTTCTCGGGCGAGGAGACAGCTACGAGCGCGCCGTTGCCCTGGTGACGGCCGCCGTCGAAAAGCCCCTCTCGCGCCAGGACCTGGCTGCCGGCTACTTCATCCTCTCGAACCTGCACGAACGACTCGGGAATTCAGCGCTGGCGCGCGAATACCTGCAACGGGCGGAGAGCCTGCGGGCGCCCTGATCGTCGACGGAGCTCTGCGCCTCGGCCCGGAGGCCGGGTTCCGGCCTTGAGCCTATTCTCCGACCCTTAAGGAATCCTCCATTGCCCG
>CBDUAS010000367.1:0-4699 GCA_965365185.1 uncultured bacterium
GCGCACGCTCCGGCGCCTACTGCGGCCGCCGCGCACGCTCCGGCTCCTACTGCGGCCGCCGCGTCCGTTCCGGCGTCCGCGCAGCAAGTGGTCAGCGGCGACGTGATTGCACGTGTCCGGGACACCCTCGGTCAGATGTCCACGTATCAGTACGGTGAGAGCCGGGAGCCGCTTTCGGAGCTGCGCGCCCTCGTCCGATCATCGCTGCAAACGCCGCCGCTGATTCCGCGGGTCGAGGAAGAGATGATCGCCTTTCTGGCCTCCGACGCGACCTTCGCGGCGAAGCAGTTCGTGTGCGAGCAGCTCAGCATCATCGGCAGCTCCGCCGCCGTCCCGGTGCTGACCGATCTGCTTGTCGGCGAGGGCACGGCCGACATCGCGCTGTATGCCCTGCAGCGCATTCCGGATCCGGCTGTGGGAGAGGCGCTGCAAGACGCTCTACGAACCGCTCGGCCTGCGGCAATGGTCGCCATCGTCAACACGCTGGGCGAACGGCGCGAAAGCGGCGCCGTCGCCGACCTGCGTGAGCTACTGACCGGTGCGGATCCGGACCTCGCCCGTGCCGCCGCTACGGCCCTGGGAAAGATCGCCGACGGTAGCGCCGTCTCGGCGCTCGAAGCGGCGCGCTCGACGACATCCGGTGGCGTGCGGAACGCCGTGCTGGATGCTTACTTGCGCGGCGCGGACGAGCTCCTGGCGCAAGGCGACGAACAGCGAGCCGTCTCGATCTACAGGGACCTGTACGAGACAGAGGACGCGACCAGCACCCGTGCGGCCGCGCTGCGCGGCCTGGTGAAGGCGGACCCGGCGAATGCCACGAAGGTCATTGTCTCGTCGCTGCGGCGGGACAACCGGACGTTGCAGGCAGTGGCGGCCGGCCTCGTGCGCGAGCTTCCGGACACCGTCGATGTGAGCGAGGTCATTGCCGGGATCCCCGGTTTCTCGCCGCCGGCACAGATCCAGCTTCTCGCGGCTCTGGCGGAGCGGGCCGAGCCCGACGCCTATCCCACCGCGCTCCAGGCCCTCCGGCACCCGGAAGCCGACGTGCGGTTCGCCGCGATCGCGGCGTTGTCGAGACTGGGAGGCGAAGCCGACGTTGCCTTGCTCGCCGCCATCGCCGCCTCCGGCCCCTCTGTACAGGAGCAGGACGCCGCGCGTGCCGCGCTGGCGTTTCTGCCCGGTCCCGCGGTGAATCGGGCCATCATCGGGCACATTCGGGGGGCCGACCCGACGATGAAGGCGGAGCTGGTCAGGGCGCTCGGCGAGCGCAAGGCCACCGAGGCGACGGACGTTCTCATGCGGACGGCAGTCGACGCGGATCCACTCGTTCGGGCCGAGTCCCACAAGTCGTTGGCGGTGGTTGCCGGCCCGGGGTACATACGAGATCTGATCGGCCTGTTGGTGGCGGAGCCGGACGGCGCGGTACGAAACGAGGCGGAGCGCACGGTCGTCACCGTGGCGCAGAAGAGCCCCGAGGAGTCCGGCCGGGCGGCTCCGGTGCTAGCGGCCCTGCCGGCGAATACGAACAACGACGCCCGCGCCTCGCTCATCGAGATCCTCGGGAGAATCGGCGACCCGGCAGCTCTGCCGGCGATCCGCGCCGAGCTGGCGAGCACCGACAGCGCGTACCAGCAGGCTGCCATCGCCGCGCTCGGCGCCTGGCCCGACGCCGGGCCGGCCCCGGACCTGCTGAACGTGGCGCGCGACGCGGTCGATCGCACGACCGGGGTTCTAGCGCTGCGCGCGTACATCGAGCTCCTGCGAATCCGCAGCGACCGGCCGGTGCAAGAGTCCATCGACTTGTTCCTCGGTGCCATGGAGCTGGCGACGGAGACCAGCGAGAAGAGAATGATCCTGGCCGGCCTGGGCGACCTCAGCGGCGCGGAAGCGCTGAACGCCACGGTAGGGTTCCTCGACGACCCGGAGTTGAAGCCCGAGGCCGAAGCAGCGCTACGTACTCTCCTGGGCTCGCTTCTGCGCGCCGAGGAGGAAGAGTCCAGGCGACTTCTCGACGCCGGGCTGCGCGAGACCCTGTCGAAGATCCTCGAGGTGGCCGAAGACGAGCGGCTGCGGGAAAGAGCCGAAGAGATGCTGGCCCGCGGCGAGTAGAGAACGGAGGACCACGACCCGTGACCCTGTTTACCGGCCAGTGGGCCGACCTGCCACTTTCCGCGCTCGCCGAGAAAGCTGCCGACTGGGGTTTCGACGGGCTCGAGCTCGCCTGCTGGGGCGACCACTTCGAGGTCGACAAGGCGCTCGAGGACGACGGCTACGTTGCTGCCAAGCGCGATCTTCTCGAGTCGCACGGCCTCGCGTGCTCGGCCATCAGCACCCACCTGGTCGGCCAGTGTGTGTGTGATCCGATCGACGAGCGCCACGAGGCAATCCTGCCCGAGAGGATCTGGGGCGACGGCGATCCGGAGGGCGTCCGCCGGCGCGCTGCACAGGAGGTCATTGACACGGCACGGGCGGCCGAGTCGTTCGGCGTCGACGTGGTCAACGGCTTCACCGGCAGCAGCGTGTGGTCGAAGCTGTACTTTTTCCCCCCTACCAGCCAGGACGACATCGCTGCCGGCTACCGGGACTTCGCCGAGCGCTGGACGCCGATCATGGACGCCTTCGCCGCCCACCGGGTGCGCTTCGGGCTCGAGGTGCACCCGACGGAGATCGCCTACGACATCCACACGGCGCGGCGGGCGCTCGAGGCCATCGGCAACCATCCCGACTTCGGGTTCAACTTCGATCCCTCCCACCTGGTGCACCAATTCGTCGATCCGGTGGCCTTCATCGACGAGTTCGCCGATCGCATCTTCCACGTGCACGTCAAGGACGCCCGCGTACAGCTCGACGGCCGCGCCAGCATCCTTTCGTCGCACCTGGACTTCGGCGATCCGCGCCGGGGCTGGGATTTCGTCTCCCCGGGACGCGGCGACGTGGAGTGGGATCCGATCATCCGGGCGCTGAACCGGGCCGGGTATGACGGCCCGCTGTCGATCGAATGGGAGGACAGCGGCATGGATCGCGAATGGGGCGCGCGGGAAGCTCTGGAGCTGGTGCGCAGCAACGACTTCGCTCCGTCGGCAATCGCGTTCGACGCGGCGTTTGGAGACGAGCAATGAGCAAGCAGGCATTTACCGACATGGCCGAAGGCGGAGGCGACCGGGAATCCGGTGGGTCCTCCCCGGGTGCCGATGGATCCGCCCGTGGTTCCGACGGATCCGGCCCGGCGTCCGGCGCACCCGGCCAGGAGGCCCCGCGCATCGGCGTCGGCATGCTGGGGTACGCTTTCATGGGCAAGGCGCACACCAACGCGCTCAAGAAGATCCCCTACATGATGTATCCACCTCCGGCGATCCCCGAGCTGGTGGCAATCTGCGGCCGGAACGAGGCGGCGGTCGCCGAGGCCGCGCGACGCTACGGCTACGCCAGCCACTACACCGATTGGCGCGACATGCTGGCCGACGACAGGGTCCAGCTCTTCGACAACGGTGGGCCCAACGACGCCCACGCAGAGCCCTGTATCGTCGCCGCCGCGGCCGGCAAGCACGTGCTGTGCGAAAAGCCGTTGGGCCGTACCGCCGAGGAATCGAAGACCATGCTCGATGCCGTCCAGAAGGCCGGTGTGAAGCACATGGTCGCCTTCAACTATCGCTTCGTGCCGGCGATCCGGCAGGCGCAGCAGCTCATCAAGAGTGGCGCACTGGGCCGCATCTACCACTACCGCGCGGTCTATTTGCAGGAGTGGATCATGCCCCACTACAAGACCCCGAAGATCTGGCGTCTCGACAAGGATCAGGCGGGGAGCGGGGCGCTGGGAGATCTGGGCGCCCACATCATCGACCTGGCGCACTACCTGGTCGGCGACATCAGCTCGGTAGGGGCGATGGCAAAGACGTTCATCCCCAAGCGACCGCTTGCGGACGGCGGCGGCATGGGCCCGATCGATGTCGACGACGCCTTCGTTGCCACCGTCGAGTTCGCCAACGGAGCTCTGGGCACGCTCGAGTCGACGCGCTTTGCCGCCGGACGCAAGAACCACCAGGCGATCGAGATCAACGGGGAACGGGGGAGCATTCGCTTCAACCTCGAGCGCCTCAACGAGCTCGAGGTCTTCTGGGTCGACGACGAGCCCAAGCAGACGCAGGGTTTCCACCAGGCGCTGATCACCGAGGCTCACCATCCGTTCTGGGGGAATTGGTGGCCGCACGGCCATATCATCGGCTGGGAGCACACCTTCGTGCACGAGATCACCCACCTGCTCGACTGCATCGTCAACGACGCCGAGGTGGCGCCGCACGGCGCCACCTTCGAGGATGGCTACAGGGCCGCGGTGGTGTGCGATGCGATCCTCGATTCGTCCGCCGGGCGCAAGCAGGTGGACGTGTCCTACTGACGCGGCCCCGGGCCTCAAGGCAGGACGCCGTAAATGAGGTCGTTGCGCGCCGCCTGCCACACGGTTGCCAGCCGAACGTCCGGAATCGGCGCGCTGGCGAGCAGGGTGCCGTCAGGGCGCAGGACATCGACCGTTCGGTCGGCCGCCGTGCTCGCGACGTCAACGCTGCAGCTCGCGTACCCAGACGTTGCGAAAGCTCACCGCGTTGCCGTGGTCTTGCAGCTTCAGCGGGAGTCTGTCGGCGTGGGGTTCGTAGGTGGGCTCACCGATGAACCGCGTCGGGCCGCGCAGGGTGACGTGGTTCTG
>CBDUAS010000368.1:0-4694 GCA_965365185.1 uncultured bacterium
CCGCCGGATGAGGAGCCCGAGCCCGAGCCCGAGCCCGAGCCCGAGCCGGCGCCGGCGCCGGCCCGCCGCTCCATTGCCTCGCTCGTTGCCGAGGAAGACAGCTCCGGCGATGAGGCTACCCACTGATTCGCGTCCCGTCGCCGAGCGCTGAGCATGCAGCCCGTCGAGCTCTACTTCGATTTCGTCTCCCCGTATTCCTACTTGGCGCTTACCAGGATCGAGAGCTTCGGCCGAGAGAACGGCGTGCGCTGGGAGCTCCGACCGGTCGTTTACGCTGCTTTGCTCGACGCTACCGGCCTGGTCGGACCCGCAGAGGTGCACGTCAAGCGGCGCTACACGTTTCACGACGTGGTGCGCTCGGCGAGGGCTCTCGGCGTGCCTCTGGTCGGCCCGCCGGCGCATCCGTTCCGCTCGCTCGAGGCCTTGCGCGTCGTCTGCGCCCATCTGGGTCGCCCCGAGGCGCTGCGGCTCACGGTCGCACTGGCGCACGCCTGCTGGGGTGAGGGCCGTAATATCACCGACTGGGGTGTGTTGCGCCACGTTGTCGCCAGCGTCGGGCTCGAAGATGGCGGCCTGGAGAAGCGAATCAACGCTGCGGCGGTCAAGCGGGAGCTCCGCTCGATGACCGATGCAGCGCTCACCGCGGGTGTCTTCGGCGTGCCGACATTTCGTGTCGGTCGCGAGCTGTTTTGGGGGCACGATCGCATGGACCAGCTCGCCGATCGGCTCCGCGGTGAGGCCGCCGAAGATGACGCCGCCGTCGCCATGGATCTCGAAGCACGGCCCCGGGGGGCCGAACGCTGCGGCTCGCCCCTGCGCCGAGGTGGCCCCGACGGTTAGACTGTAAGAAAGTGCCGAGAATCCCTCGGCGGTCACCAGCATCGAGGGATTTCGCTTTCCTCGCGCAGCCCAGGGAATATCGTGATGAAGATCGCCCGCCCGGTGGCGAAACCCATTGGCCCGCGCGGATTTCGCCATCGGGTCCTCGAGACATTCTGCCTGTTCCTCATCGCGGTGTGCTGCATGCTGGTGGCTTGGTCGCAGGCGCGTGGCGACGACCTCCTCGGCCTGCAGGCCGGCGCGATCATCCTTCGGGCGACCAGCGAGTACGACAACTGGCCGGCGCTGGCGCTGCTTGACGACAACGTGCATACGGGATGGGCATCGCGCCGGGGGCAGGTGGCACCCAACACCATCGTCGTCGAGCTCCCGCAGCCGCACGTCGTCGAGTCGATCGTGCTCGACAACACCCGCGCCCAGGAGTCCGACTATCCGGGCATCTCTGCTCGAGAGGTCGAGGTGTGGTTTTCCGTCGACGCGCCGGACGACGGGTACAAGCGGATCGCGACGCTCGAGGCGCCGCAGGGAGGCAGGGAGCAGTTCCCGCTTCCTCCCGGTCGTCAAGCGCGCTGGATCAAGCTGGTGGTGAGCTCCAACTGGGGCAACGATCAGTTCACCGAGATCATGGAGCTGGATGCGTACGGTGCGCCCGTCGGCGCCATGGTCCGGCGCCGCCCGGTATCGGGAACCTATCTGACGAATTTCGGCCCGCTGTACCTGGAGCAATCCGGAGAACGGGTCCGAGGATGCTATGACGACGGGACGGCGACGGTGAGCGGGAGGTTCGACGGCCGCATGATGCGCGTGCACTGGCGCGAGGCAGACGCGTTCGGCATGGCGCTACTGACCGTCTCGGCCGGGGGCGACTTCATCAACGGCTTGTGGTACGAGGGTGCGGAGCTGCAGGGAACCTGGCGCGGACCACTCGATCCCGGAGATCCGAGGCCGTTGTGCGAGATCGGTCAGGTTTCGTGGGGTGAGGAGTAGATCGCCGACACCTGGCTTCGCGCCCCGGGAAGCCTGAGCCCGGACGAGGCTGCCCGGACGATGCAGCCCTTGCGATGCGGGCCGCGTGGCCGGGCGTTCACCGCAGCTACCCGACGGTCAGCCGCTGGCCGACGTAAGCCCGTCGACGAGCTGCTGGAATCGGATGTCGCCGCGCAGCGTGTCGAAATCGCTGTCGTTGTCGATCCAGGCCTTGTGGCCGAAACCGTTGTCCACGGCTCGTTGCAGGGCGTCGATGCCGTCGTCCACGCGGCGCACCCGCGAGTAGATGCAGGCGAGGCCATACAGCGTGTACGAATCGTCCGGAGCCAGCGAGGCGGCGCGCTCGGCACGGCGTACGGCGTTCTCCTCGTCACCGGCCTGGAGGAGAGCGTCCGCCAGCAGATAGTTGGCGCGCGGATTTTCCGGGTCGAGCTCCAGCAGACGTTCCAGGCGGGCGCGCGCTCGCGCTGATGCCTCGTCCGCACGTTCGATATCTCCCATTGTCCGGCAGGTGAAACCGAGGAGCGTCAGAGCCTGGGCGTCGTCCCCGTTGACCTCACTGGCGGCCTCGTAAAGCCGGCAGGCTGCCTCGTACTTTCCCTGTGCGAAGCAGGTGCGAGCGTAGAAGTAATGCGCCTCGAAAAGCGATGGGTCGAGACGGATGGCCTCCTCGAACGCCGCTTCGGCCTCGGCGTAGTCCTCGTTCAAGGAAACGGCAAGCCCGTGAGCCGCATGCGCTTCGGCGAGATTGCGATCCAGCGAGAGCGCGTGCGTGCTCGCGTTGCGCGCAAACTTCAGGTTGTCGACGCCGGGATCGAAGTACATGAACAGATAGGCGTAGCAGTCTGCCAACCCGGCGTATGCCAGGGCGTAGCTCGGATCCTGGGTGATCGCCCGATGGAACATCTCCGTTGCCGCCTCCACGCTCCGACGACTGGATTCGAAGAACAGGCGCCGCCCGCGCAGGTAGGATTCGTACGCGCCCACGTTCCGCGTGCCGGCGCGGCCGATGGCCCGTAGCTGCGCGTCGCTGAGCCTCAGGTGGAGCGCCGTGGCGACGCCCCGCTCGATCTCCTCGCGGATGGCGAACAGGTCGGTTGTCTCGGCGTCGAAGCTGCGGGACCACATGACGGAAGCGTCACGCACGCTCAGCATCTCGACCTCGATGCGAAGGGGGCCGCCGGCGTTCTGCACGAGACCGGTGATCACCAACTCGACGCCGAGCTGTTTGCCCGCGGCACGTGCGTCCTTTTCGCGGTCCCGCAGCGCCGTTGCGAACGCACGCGGCGCGATATCGAGCCCCTCGAGCCGTGCCAAGTCGGAGCGCACCTCCTCGGCGATGCCCTCGCACAGGTGCCCCTGATCGCCCTCGGAGCTGCGATCTTCGAACGGGAGCACCGCGATACGACGGCTCGAATCGACTTCTCCAGACTCTGCCGGCTGAGGTGCGTCGTTCATGATCACGATGGTGTCACGGCGGGCGGACGGGTCTCTCTCCGCAACGATACACCTACGATCGCTGGCTCGGGCGCCGCCACGCCGCCCCACGCCGTCGCCTCCGCGCGCACCGTGGTGCGCAGCCCGGTGAGGGAAGAGAGGCTAGGTTCGTTCTCATGTTGTTCACCACGTGTGCACCGAGCTTGGAGCACGTAGCGGACGGGTTGGGGGCCGCCAGGTCGTAACTGCCACGATCCGATACCACTGTGGCCAGGACGGCTCCCTGTGCCGACCTGCCACGAGCCGGAGCACGACCGAGCCCGAACGACCCCGACGTGCACCCCGAGTATCGGCCTGTCGAGAGCCCTCACCCCCCGCCCCCACAAGATGATGCGGATTCGTGACTCAGGACACTAGCGCGCGATGATCGATCGCACCTTGGTGAGCAGCATGTCGACCGCGACCGTATTGGAGCCCCCCTCGGGGATGATGATGTCCGCATAGCGCTTGCTCGGCTCGACGAACTTCAGGTGCATCGGCCGCACTGTGCGCTGGTACTGCTCGATGACGGACTCCATCGTGCGGCCGCGCTCCGCGAGATCGCGGCGCAGGCGGCGGATGAAGCGCAGGTCGGCATCGGTATCGACGAAGATCTTGATGTCGATGAGGTCTCGTAGCGCCTTTTCGACCAGGATCAGGATGCCCTCGAGAATCACTACCCTGCGCGGCTCGATGAGCTGGGTCTCCTTCTCCCGCGCGTGCAAGGCGAAGTCGTACTTGGGGGCCTTGATCGGCCGCCCCTCCTTGATCTGCTCGAGGTGTCGGACCAGCAGGGACGTTTCCAGGGCGTCGGGGTGGTCGTAGTTGAGCGCTTCGCGGTCCTCGAGAGACAGCTCGGGATGGTCCTTGTAGTAGAAGTCGTGTTCGATAAAGCTGACGGCGTCGTCGCCGAGGCTGTCGACGATCTTCGTGACGACGGTGGTTTTGCCGGCGCCCGTACCGCCGGCGACGCCAATGACGAACGGTCGCATCGATCGTGTCTCCGCTGGAGTATTCCCGCAGGTTGCCCCGGTCGGAGAGGCTTGGCAAGCAGACGAAGGAGGGCTTCTTGTTCCAACCGCGTTGCTACCGCGTCGAGGATGACGCGTGCGGTCTGCTCGCGTTCATCGTCATCGACGACACGTCGCTCGGTCCCGCCGCCGGCGGGATTCGCACGCGCTCTTACGCGAGCGAAAGTGAGGCGGTCGCGGACGCGCGCGCCCTCGCTCGGGCGATGACCTACAAATGCGCCCTCGCCGGCCTGCCCGCGGGTGGCGGCAAGGGCGTGGTCATGGTGCGGGAAGGAATGGACCGGGAGGCCGCTTTCGAGCGGCTGGGGAGGTTCATCGAAGGCCTCGACGGGCGCTTTCTGACCGCCGGCGACATGGGCA
>CBDUAS010000369.1:0-4686 GCA_965365185.1 uncultured bacterium
AAGCATCGAGGCCGTCGGCGATCGGCTGCCCGGGCCCGCCGTCATCGCGACGCCGCAACTGAACGGTGCTGCCGACGGGCCGCAGCTCGTATTCACGCAGGCGCAAAGGCGCCAGCGCCCGTGGATGCCCCCAAGCAGCCACCAGCGCCGCCTCCGCGCCCCGCCAGCCGACCGCCAGCTCGACGAAGCCACCACGGCGAACCGCTGCCAGCACCTTTCCGACCGGCAACGGGGCGTTGAGCGGACGACCCGGCTGATCCACGCCGGCAACCAGATGCCCGATTGCGGGGGCGCCGGCGCGCCTCACCGAGTACGAGACCCCGCCGGGGTAGCTCCAGACCTCCTGCACCTTGCCGGCCGGAAGGACCGCCCGGAGCACGGTTCCCGCTCCGGATGAAACCAGCGGAATGCGGCGGCCGCCGTACTGCACCGCTGCCGCGTTCTCGATCCCGACGCCCGCGGTCCGCAGGTCCGTCTCGACCGCGACGACGGCCGCGCGTGCTACCGCACGCGCGCCGAGCTCGCCCCACTGGCGGCGGCCGGCGATGGCCCCCGTAACCAGAACGGAGAACACCGCTCCTGCAAGCAGCAAGCTACAGGCGAGGGCCACCAGGAACTCGATCAAGGAGACTCCACCCGACCGATCGCTGTGCCAACGGGGGGGGTCGACCGAAGGGCGTACGACCTGGGGATCCATCCGGGTCAACGCCCTTACGCCGCTGTCGGCGATACTCGGGGCGATCATCGGGGCCGTGCCAGGGCGACGCCACGGGCAGCGGCGCCGCCGTAACCGTCGAAGGTCGGTGTCCCGGCGAGGCGCTCGAGCCCGGAGCACGAGGCCTCGAACCACGACCACGCGAGCGGAGAGGCAGGCGCGTGCACGATGCGCCGGCGACAATTCCATCCCGGCGCCGCCGGAGGGGTGTCGTCCGCGGTTCCCGGCAGCCCGTCGGGGCCGGGTCCGCCGACGGCCCTCCAGCCGGCCGGGTAGAGGGCACGCCCGTCGTAGGTCTGGGCCACGGCAGCCGCAACAGCGGTCGCTTGCCGGGCCGCGTCGGCGGCCCGGACGTACTCCAGCGCTGCTCCCAGCGCCTCGATGATCACCAACGTGGAAATCGCCAGAAGCCCGAGGGCGACGACGACCTCCAATAGGGCGAACCCGCCCGATGTTTGCCTCGACATACGTGCCTCCCACCGAAGTGAGACGGTCACGAACCGAGGGTTTCTGGAACGGAAATGACGCGGAACCGACGATGAGCGATCGGCAGGCACGACGAGCCCGCTCGCGGGCGAGCCGCCCTGTCAGGCCCTCTCGGGCACCCGGGGCTGCTGCGCTAGGAGGCGCCCTCGAGCACCTCTACGCGGCCCGTTACTTGGTTCATCGCCACACGGAACGAGTCGCCCCTACCGTTGGTGAGCGTTATCTCGTCGACCTGGGCCAGGCGGTTGTTGACACTCCCGTCGGGGTGGAACACCGCGACATCATCGGTACCCGCCCACGTCAGCTCGATGGGATCGTCGATCGGATCGGTGAAGGTAACGCCGAGCGGCAACCGGATAGGCTCCGGTACCACCTGCGTCGTGAATCCCCCCATCGGATCTCCCTCCCACAGAGTGTAGGTGCCGGCGGCGGCATCGAACTCCAGCGTGAAGCGCCGGTTTCGGCTCACCGCGCGCATCCGCTGGAGCTGCAAGTCTGCTGCCAGCGTCTGCGCTGCGCCGCGCACACGGTAGCGTTCCAGCCACTCCTGCATGGCGGGCATACCCACCATGACAACGAGGCCCAAAAGGACGAGAACGACAGCCAACTCGATGAGCGAGTAGCCGCCCTCGTTACGATTCATGCGATGCTTCGGCAAGGTTCGAGCAGTTGCGGAAATCATGAGCCAGATTGTCGCAGGTGTGCGCTGGTTACACCAGCCTCTTTTTTCGATCGTTTACGCACAATTGATCATCATTAGGCATCATGAACCCTCGAAACACACAATTTCTCATGCCTCAGGCGCCCGGCCCGAACAGGCTCCAGTACCAGCTCAAAAGCTCCGGTCCGCCCCAGTCAACGATGACGGCGGCAACCGCCAGAAAGGTGCCGAACGGCAAGGCGTAGTCCCACCGCCGACCCTTGATCTTCATCAGAGTGATGCCGACGAGGCTGCCGAACATCGACCCCAGGAAGATCGTCAGTAGCGCCCCTTGCCAGCCGACGAACGCGCCGATCATGGCGATCATCTTCACGTCCCCCATGCCCATACCCTGTTGCCCCCGGAGCGTCAGGTACGCCCAGGCGACGCCGTAGAGCAACCCGCCGCCGACGACGACGCCAATGCCGGAGTCCTGCCAGAGGATGCGCGGATCGACGAACGACAGGGCGAAGCCGACGACGACGCCGGGGAGCGTGATGGCGTTGGGGAGGATCTTGAAGTCGTAGTCGATCAGAGCCAGGACCAGCATGGCCGAGCCGAAGATCACGCTCGAGAGCGTTGTCCACGAAATGCCCCAGCGATAAACGGCGGCACCGAACAGCACCCCGACCGCCGCCTCGACCAGCGGATAGCGAGCCGAGATGGGCTCCCGGCAACTTCCACAGCGGCCGCCGAGGAGGACCCACGAGAGAACGGGGATGTTGCGGTACCAGGGGATGAGGGTCTTGCAGCTCGGGCAACGCGAGCGCGGCCTCGACACGTCGATGCCACGCGGCAACCGGTAGATGACGACGTTCAGGAAGGACCCGATGATCAGGCCGAACAACACCCCGAACGGCGCAATCCAGGAGCGCGGCACCAGCCGGAAGAACTCCGCGTAGGTCAGCGGCTCGACCTGGGCCAGCAGCGCCGCCAACATCACCGCGAGGCGCGTGCCTTGTCCACCATCGGGTCGGTCACCGCGCCGGTGGTGGCATCGTAATCGAAGGGCTCCTCGAGGTAGTTGACAGGCCTCCCCTCCTCGTCGACGAAGACGGTCGGTGGCAGCAGACCGATACGATGCAGCAGCGCCAGGTTGTCGGGACGACGCCCCTGAGAAGCCTCGAAACGGTCGATCGCGGCCTCGATCTCGCGGATAGCGTGCTGCGAGTAGAGGTCCGGGACGCGTTGCGCCGCAATCGCGAAGGCTTGCTCGTCGCCCGTCTCCTCCGCCTCGTCACGAATCTGCTCCCACAGGACGATGGCAGCGAGCAAGTCACCTTGCTCCACCGCCATGTGGGCCCGCAGCCGGGGAACCCAGGAGGGAGCGTCGGGAACCTGCGCCGCCAGCTCGTAGTAGCGCTCGGCGGCCTCGTAGTCCTGCAGGCTCATGTAGGCGTACCAGCCCGCGTCCCACGGCAGCACCCAGCTACCCGGGTTCCGCTCGATGCCGCGGTCGAGCAGCTCCACGGCCATCTTCGGATCCGCCATGTCCTGGGCCATGACCAACGCGCCGGTCGTATATGCGTCGGTGAACTGCGGATCCAAGTCGGTAATGGTGTTGAAGATGTGGCGCAGATAGGTGCGCCCCTCCACCGTGCGGTGATGTCCGTAGTACTGGATGCTCCAGAGGTAGATGATGTCGGCGAGCACCGTACGAAAGCCGAGGCTGGCGGCGGCAAGATACCTGCCGTTGGGAAGGAACAACAGCGGGTAGGCATCGTGCCAGGTATTGCGCACCCGGTCCGTGGCTCTCTGCGCACCGATCCAGACCGTCATGCTGGCGAATACGGCGAGCCACAGCGCCAGCACTGCTGCGGTTCCTTTTTGCGCCAGGCCGTTGCCGCCTGCGGGGGTCACTTGAGGTCCCGCTTTCTGAAAATGATCACCGCGAGCACCAGCATCCCGACCGTGTACGCCAGGGCGTAGGCAAACGCGCCCACGTAGTACGAAGGTAAGACCGTCAGTCCGTGGACCACCTGCCCTCGAATGTTGAACGTCTCGAGATCCGGCACTACGTAGTAGATCAAGGCGATGGCGTTGCCCAGAGTCTCGCCGGGAAGGCGTGCGGCGAGCGCGGCAAAGCCCCATGACATGTGGCCGATAGCCCATACGCCGGCGGTGAAGATCGCCGCCTCGATCGGCGGCGCGAACGACGAGAACACGATGGCAACCGACGTGACCACGGACACCTCGGCGACGCTCAGCAGCAACGCTCCCAAGAGGTGAGACGGAAATACGCCGCCCTTCCACCACACCAGACCGAGATAGAACACCGACATCAAGGCGATCGCGACAATCAGCACGGCCATGAGCCCGAAGTACTTGCCCGCGATGAACAGCCAGCGCGGTACCGGCTTGGCCAAGACTGCGTAGATGGTGCGCTTGTCGACCTCCTTGTGGACCAGGTTGATGCCGACGAAGACGGCGATCAGCGTGGCGAAGAACGCCTCGGCCGCCAGCCCGAAATCGGTGACGATCTTGAGCTCGCTGCCGACCGTGAGCCAGGAAAGCACCGTCGACGACCCCATCAACAGGATGGCGAACAGGAAGAAGACCGCCAGAATGCGGTCGCGCACCGCCTCTTTGAACGTGTTCAGGGCAATCGAGTAACCCGCGTCGATCATGATTCGGTGGCCGCGGCGCGGGCGTGCTCGACCGTGGCAAGGAAGTAATCCTCGAGAGTCGCCCGCTGGGGCGTGATGCGGTAAACACGGCCGCCCGCTCGTCGCACCGCGTCGACCCATTGGTCGACCTCCTCCTCGGAGTGCAGGCGGTAGAAGTT
>CBDUAS010000370.1:0-4649 GCA_965365185.1 uncultured bacterium
CCGATGACGATGTCCTTCGCCTGCGTCTCCGGAATGCGCAGTTCGGCCTTGAGCTGGTTGGGGTTCACCACCCTCGCCAGCACGGTCCCGGGAGTAACCGACTGACCGATTTCCACCGGCACCTCTTGTAGCACGCCGACAATGCCGGCGCGTACGTTGAGTGCCTCGAGATCTTCCATCGCCAGCTTGTACTGGGCCTCGAGCTGCTGCACCTGCGTGCGGCGCGACTCGAGCTGTGCCTCGATCGACTGCTCGATGATGCGCAGCCGCTCCTGCTCGATCTCGTGTCGCGTCGAGGCCTCGTTGGCGGTGGTGACGGCAAGCTGCAGGTCGAGCTCGGAAGTCAGTTGCTCGTTGTAGAGCTGCTGCTCCAGTTCGGCCCGCAACTGCGCGGTCTTGAAGTTCGCCTGCACCTGCGCTGCTGCCGACTGCTGTGCCAGCCGCTGCGTCTGCAGGGTGACCTGCAGGTTGCGTAGGTCGGCGAGGCCGGCCTCGAGGGCCCACTCGGCGTTCTGCGCCGCCAGCTCGACATCAGGGTTGCTCAACCGCAGCAGAACGGTGTCGTCGGTGACCTTTGCGCCGGGAAGCAGATACCGTTCTTCGACACGCCCGGCGGAGCGGGCGGTTACGGCGCGCACTTCTTCGGGCACCAGCGTGCCGGCACCGCGGCGCTCGAGCAGCAGCTCGCCGCGCTTGACGGTGTCCATCCACAGGGTCGCCGACTCCACCGTCGGCGCCGCTCGATCCAGTTGCGACAGGCCATAGGTGATGCCGCCGATCACCAGCACCCCGATCGCCGTGTACAGAATGCGCAGCTTCTTCTTGCCGGAAGTGTCGCGCTTGATGTCCATCGATTCCTCGAATTCGGTTTGGATAGCGAGGGTCTGCACCCTTCAGAGGTAGCAAACGGCGTGCCGAAACCGCGGTCTGATTCGCATCACCTGTGGTTCCGCAACCTCGCCCGCATAGCTTCTACGCTCACCGCAGGGCAAACGTTTCACGGCTCAGGCCTCGCGACGCCCGTGAGGGTCGTCGCGATGTTCGCTTGTGGGACTGTGGCATCCCACAAGCGGACGTCCCGAATGGCTCGAAACTCGCTCGTTACAGGGGATTTCAGTCGCGCGGGCGGCGCCACGCCCAGAATCCGCCGGCGATCGCCACCAGGCCGACGACGTCGCTGGTCACACCCGGGGCCAGCGCGGCAATGCCTGCGACGCCGAGAACGGCGCGGCCGATCGCCGGCACCGGAGTGCCGATGTAACCGACGATGGCGGCTGCGAGGGCCGCTGCTCCGACGCCGGCGGACAGGAACGTCAGTACGATCGCCGTGGGTGAGCCCGAGAGCAACAGGTGGGCGTCGTAAACGAAGGCGAACGGAACGACGAAACCGCCCACCGCCAGTCCCATCGATCGCACGCCCGTGCGGATGGGAGAAGCGCCCGCGATGCCGGCCGCCGCGTAGGCTGCCAGAGCCACCGGAGGCGTGACGTTGGACAGGCAGCCGAAGTAGAAGATGAACAGGTGGGCCGCCAGGGGCGACACGCCGAGCTCGGTGAGGGCCGGGGCCCCGAGTGCGGCCAGCACGACGTAGGCAGCCGTGGTCGGCAAGCCCATGCCGATCACGATGGAGCCGAGGGCCGTCAGCAACAGGGCGACCGGGAGTTGGCCCTGTGCCACGGTGATGATCAGCTCGGACATGCGCAGGCCGACGCCGGTGAGCGAGGCGACGCCGACGACGATCCCGGCGGTGGCGCACGCCGCGGCCACCTGCACGGTGCCGGAGGCCCCGGCGATCAGGGCGCGGCGCCAGCGATCGGGGCTGAGACGGGTATCGGGTCGCGCCGTGGTCGCCAACGCCGCGGTGACCACGCCCCAGAAGGCCGCCCGCATGGGCGAGCGGCCGAGCGCCAGAAACGCGACGATGATGCCGATCGGCAACAATAGGTGCCCTCGGCGCGCCACCTCGCCGGAGCGAAGCAGGTCCTCGCCGCCGCCGAGGTCTCGCTGCAGGGCGCCGAAGTGGATGGCCATGTACAGGCCGGTGTAATACAGCAGCGCGGGAATCAGCGCCGCCAGTGCGACATTCAAGTAGGGGATGTTCGTCCACGTCGCCAGGATGAATGCACCGGCCCCCATGACCGGCGGCATGAGCTGTCCGCCGGTGCTCGCGGCCGCTTCGATGGCTCCGGCCATGTAGGCGGGGAAGCCGGAGCGCTTCATCAGCGGAATCGTCAGGCTGCCGGTGGTGGCAACGTTGGCCACCGCGCTCCCGGAAAGCGAGCCCATGAACGCACTGGCAACCGAAGCGGTCTTGGCCGGCCCGCCGCTGGCGCCGCTGGCCAGGCGCCCGGCCAGGCCGATGAGCAGTGCCCCTCCCCCGGCGGCATCGAGGATGGCGCCGAACAACACGAACAGATACACGAAGTCGGCCGAGACCCCGAGAGGTATTCCCCAGATGCCTTCCGTCGAAAGGTACAGGTGCTCGATCAGGCGCTGGACGTCATAGCCGCGGTGGGCGAGAAAACCGGGGAGCCAGGGACCGGCAAATGCGTAGGCGATGGCGGCCAGTGCCACGGATACCAGGCCCCACCCTGCCGATCGCCGCGCCAGCTCGAGCACCAGCACGACGACCATTCCGCCGGCAACCAGATCGAGCGTGGTGGCGGCGCCGGCACGGAACACGAGGGCCTCGTGCTGGGAGGCAATGTACAGGCAGCCGAGTACCGTGGCGACGGCCAGAAACGGGGCATAGAAGCGGTGCTCCCGGTGGGCCGCTCGCACGCCGACGCCCAGGAAACCGAGACTCGCCATCAGCGCCAGGTGGATCGGGCGCTGCACCAGGGCGGTAAACGGGGAAACGCCCGCCGCCCAGAGATGGAACAGGGCGGCGCCGGCGGCGATCGCGGTGACCAGGTTCCGGCGCATGGGCGACTACCTTACCGTGATATCTTGCCGGCAGGCGCAAGAATGCTGTGCGAAACTCGGGGAACACACCCTGTCGAGGCGACTGCCGGGGTTGCCTTCGACGAACGGGAGACGCGGCGATGATCGACGCACACGGAGCACGCAACAAACGGCTGCTGAACGTGCTTCTCACGGTGATGGCAGTTGCTGCCGTCGGATGCGGTGCTGGCGGTGGCGCGGAAGATGCGCCGGGAGTCGGGGAGGCCGCGTTCACGGCGGAACAAGCGGCGATGCTGATCCAGGCGCAATTCCCCGAGGCAACGCTCGAAGTACGCACGGTCAACATCGACCAGCAAGGCCGCGGCGTCGCGGTGACCAGCTTCGACGAGCAGGAAGTCAGCTTCTTCTTCGAGCCCTCGGCGGATGCTTGGGAGCTGGAGGCCGTCGATTTCGCCGGCAGCTTCTACTACCTGCGCGACCTGGAGCAGATCTCCGCGACGATGCTGGTGATGAGCGAGCTGGCGACGGCGCTCGAGCAGTACCGGGCGGCGAACCAGACCTATCCGGAGGGCGCGACCGCCGAGGCGTTGCAGGCCCTGATTCCGGACCTGATCGCCGAGCACACGCAACTGCACGACGCCTGGGAGCAGGACCTCGACTACGAGTCCGACGGCGACGACTACACGCTGATTTCCTACGGTGCGGACCAGGAATCTGGCACCCGCGACGACCTCATACTGCACTCCGGCGAGTTCGTCGGCGCCGGTGGCCGTCAGCAGTAGAATCCGCAACTGCCGAAGGCATTCGCTCCGTCAGCGCAGCGCCTTGAAGAAGTCCCTCAAGATGGCGCTGCACGCATCGGCCATCACGCCGCCCCGGACCGATTTCAGATGCGGGGCGATGTCGGGGCGAAAAAGGTCGACGACGGAGCCACAGGCGCCGAGGCGCGGATCGCTGGCCCCGAACACCACCCTGCTGACCCGCGCGAGCGCGATCGCGCCCATGCACATGGTGCAAGGTTCCAGGGTCACGACCAGGAGCGACTGCTCGAGGCGCCAGTCGCCGAATGTCTCCCCGGCGGCGCGCAGGGCGTTGATCTCGGCGTGACCCCCCGGGTCGTCGCTGCCCTCCGTCGTGTTGTGGCCGGCGCCGATGATCTCGCCGTCGAGGACCACGACCGCACCCACAGGGACCTCGCCCTCGGCTTCGGCGCGCCGGGCCTGCCCAAGTGCCGCATCCATCCACGCGGTTTCGACGGAGTTCGGCGCTTCGGCGTGCATCGGGGCCTACGGCAGAGGAAGGAAAAGTGCGCCCTGGAGGACTCGAACCCCCAGCCTTCTGGTCCGTAGCCAGACGCTCTATCCAATTGAGCTAAGGGCGCAAGACGAACGCCGAACGGCGCTCGGTCGAATCCAAAGAATAGCATCGGCCCCGAGGCTTGACCAATACGGCCGCCCGAAGCACCCGAGACCTTGGGCCTGGACGCTTGCCGGCTTCGGAAGTTACTCTACTCGTAGCGGGGTCCCCTTCACGATCAGCACACGCACCGCCCACCCGGCCCGCGCCTCGGGCCGGGCGGAACGCGCCTTCCAAGAGAGATCCGATTCCCGGGACGGAAGGGGAGAGTCGATGATCAGCCGTTGGCCGGCCCGAGGCCTCATTGTGGTGATCGCGTGCGGTATCGGCGCGACACCGGTGCAATCGCAGTCGCAGTCCTCCTAGCTCACCGATCAATTTCTTCAGCT
>CBDUAS010000371.1:0-4647 GCA_965365185.1 uncultured bacterium
GGCGATGAAAACCCGCCGGCGCAGCCTACTCTCGTCCTGTTGAAACACGAGCTCGAAGCCGAGCATCGTCCCGTCGTGCATCCCGACGAGCGACCCGCCGACGCTCTGCGAAGGCAACGGGGCGTCTCGCAAGTGGACACCCTCCGGGCTCCAGAAGCTGACGCGATTCGCATCGAGAACGATCAGCTCGCCGGCGGCGAACGCCAGCTCGTAGGGCCGGCTGAACTCGCCCGGCCCTTGCCCCTCGGCGCCGAAGCGTCCCCGGTACGTCCCGGCAGCGTCGTAGCTCCGCACCACGTGATCACCGGCGTCGAGCACATGGATGTGGCCCTCGTCGTCCACCGCAACGTCTCGCGGGCGATAGAAGGCGTAATCCGGATCTTCGCCGCCGCCGCCGATGCGAAGGTCGACAACAGCGCCGATCACCGCGTCATTCGGACGCTCGTCGATCGCCACCCCGGCGCACTCGACGATCGGCGTGCCCTCCGGCACCGGGATCACCCAGTCCGGGAACTCGAGGGGCGCAGCGCAGCCCGCGGCCAGGAATACGAAGAGGCCCGCTGCGGTGGACGCCCCTCTCATGGCTTTCCCTTCTGCGGCAACTGCTGTCGTCACCATGCTGAGACCAGGTTACAGCGTCCGGTGCCGGCCGGGGCGCGCCCGGGAGCTCGCAAGCCCGGCAAGCGTCCGTCGAGCTGTGCGGCGTCTCCTTCGCGGCCCCGGAGCTTACGTGACCGTCTCCTTGCTCTCGACAATCAACGCGATCCGCGTGTGGCCCACCGCGTCTTCCCGCTGGTGTCGTCGGCAGTGGTGTTCCACGAGGACTCCGAGCGCATCGCCATCATACGCGTTGCCGCTCGGGGACGAGCCTATGACGGAGGAGCTCGAGATGAACCCGCAGATCATCGTCAGCCCGACCGGCGAGCGCCTGGTCGTCATTCCAGAGGCCGATTACCAGGCCCTCATCGCAGCGGCTGCGGAGGCCGCCGACGTGGCCCCGGTCCACCGTTTCAGAGAGCGCCTTGCCCGCGGAGAGGAGGAGCTCCTGCCAGCGCGCATGCATGGTGGAGAGGCTTCTCGATGGTGAAAACGTCATCCGCGTGTGGCGGGAGCATCGCGGTCTCAGCGCGAAGGAATTGGCTCAAAGGGCCGGAATCGCACCTGCGTACCTCTCTCAGATCGAGACCGGGAGGCGAAACGGCACCACAGCGACCCTCAAGAAGCTCGCAGACGCGATGGGCCTGGGCGTCGATGATCTCGTTGGCTGACCTTCGCCTCGATTTGCCCCGCCGCTCGTAGCAGAAACAGAGATGTTGGGCGGAAGCGGAAAGATGTTCGTGGTAGCCGCGAGCGCCGTGGGGGCAGCTGCAAGGCGGCGCGACGCAGGCGATGCTGAAGCATCGTCGAGGAGCGCCAACGCGGCAGATGCCGCCACGCCGCCGCGGATACCGCGGACAGATTTCTGCTTCCGCCCAACCAGTGGACCGTGGGGGACTCGAACCCCCGACCTCCGGCATGCGAGGCCGGCGCTCTCCCAACTGAGCTAACGGCCCAGAACATCCACTTTCTCGGCGGCGTACGGCAAGCTGTTAGCTGCCGCCCGCCTCGACCATCTCGATGACGGCCATCTCGGCGCGGTCGCCGGCGCGTGGCTCCAGACGCATGATGCGCGTGTAGCCGCCCGGCCGCTCGGCGTATCGCGGCGCCAGCTCGTTGAATACCTTCCGCACCACCAAATCGTCGCGAATGACGCGCGCCGCCCGCCGCCTGGAGTGCAGCGTGTCGCGCTTGCCCAGCGTCACCATACGCTCGGCCAGCGGGCGCACGGCCTTGGCTTTGGCCAGGGTCGTGGTGACGCGCTCGTGGCGCAGCAGGTCCGTGGCCAGGTTGCGCAGCATGGCGTCGCGGTGTGCGGCGTCGCGGCCCAGCTTGGCGCCCTTCTTGCGGTGACGCATGGCTGTCTCCCCCGTTTCCGTCTCTTCAGTCGGCCACCGGTGCCGGCAGATCGGACAGGTCCATGCCCAGCGTCAGGCCCATCTCCGCCAGCACTTCCTTGATCTCCTGCAGCGACTTCTTGCCGAAATTCTTGGTCTTGAGCATCTCCGGCTCGGTCTTTTGCACCAGGTCGCGAAGCGTGCGGATATCGGCGTTCTTCAGGCAGTTGTACGAACGCACCGAGAGCTCCAGCTCGTCGACCGGCCGGCTGAGCGTTGCGTGGAAGGCGGTGAAATCCTCGTCCACCTCTTCCGTGTCCTCCTCCGGCTCCTCGTCGAAGTCGACGAAGATCGCCAGGTGATCGCGCAGCAGCTTGGCGCCCAGCGCCACCGAACGATCAGGCGTGACGGTGCCGTCCGTCCAGCACTCCAGAACCAGGCGCTCATAGTTGGTGTCGCGGCCGAGGCGGGCGCGCTCGACCTCGTAGTTGACCTTGCGTACCGGCGAGTGCACCGAGTCGATCGGGATCCAGCCCACGCTCATCTCGTCCTCGAGGTTGCGGTCGGCCGATACGTAGCCGCGCCCGCGACGCAGGCGCAGCTCCATCGACAGCTTGCCGCCCTTCGAGACCGTGCAGATGTGGGCCTCCGGTGCCAGGCACTCGAAATCCGGATCCTCTTCGATGTCGGCCGCGGTCACCTCGCCGGCCTTGGTGATGTTCAACACCAGGGTCTTCGGCTTGTCGACGGTGAGGCGGAACGGAATGCTCTTGAGGTTGAGGATCAGGTCGGTGGTGTCTTCCACGATGTCCGGCAGCGAGCTGAACTCATGCAGCACGCCGTCGATCTTGATCGCCGTGATCGCCGCGCCCTCGATCGAGGAGAGCAGCACGCGGCGCATGGCGTGACCCACGGTCGCCGCGAATCCGCGCTCGAAGGGCTGGGCAAAGAACTTGCCGTAGCGGTCGGTCAGAGACTCCAGATCGAACTCGAGCCTCTTGGGCCGCTGGAAGCCAGTCCAAAGCATCGTTTTCGTCCTTCCTGATTTCCCCGCGCAGCGGGGAATGATCTTTCGCTGGGTTGTCGAGCCGGCTGATTACTTCGAGTAGAGCTCGACGATGAGCTGTTCCTGAATCTCGATATCGATGTCTTCGCGCGTTGGTAGCTGGTTGACGACGCCCTGCATATCGTCGTGATCGACCTGCAACCAGGCAACGAGCTGGCCTGCCGCCGCGTTCGTGGCGGCCATCTTGATCTCGGCGTTTTTCTTGGACCCGGAGGCCACGGAGATGGTGTCACCCTGCTGCACCTGGTAGGACGGGATATCGACCCGACCCCCGTTCACCTGGATGTGACCGTGGCGGATGATCTGTCGGGCGTGCGGGCGCGATAGCGCCAGGCCCATGCGGTAAACGACGTTGTCCAGTCGCCTTTCCAGCGCGATGAGCAGGGCCTCGCCGGTGATGCCGCGACGCTGGGCGGCCTCACGAAAGTACTTGCGGAACTGCCGCTCGAACACGCCGTAGATGCGCTTGACCTTCTGCTTCTCTCGTAGCTGCACCTGATAGTCAGACGGGCGGCGGCCGCGGCGATTGCCGTGCTGGCCGGGCGGGTAGTTGCGCCGCTCGATGGCGCACTTGTCGGACAGGCACCGCGTCCCTTTCAAGAAGAGCTTGGTACCCTCACGCCGGCAAAGCTTGCATACCGGACCACTGTAGCGAGCCACTGCTTCCTCCTCGTCCTTTTCCTCAGACCCTGCGGCGCTTGGGCGCGCGGCATCCGTTGTGCGGGATGGGCGTCACGTCGCGGATGGCGATGACGTCCAGGCCGGCAGCCTGCAGTGCACGGATGGCCGACTCGCGTCCCGAGCCGGGACCCTTGACGCGAATCTCGACCCGCTTCATGCCGTTGTCGCGCGCCTTCTGCGCGGCTTCCTGCGCGGCGATCTGGGCCGCAAACGGCGTGCCCTTCCGCGAACCCTTGAAGCCCTTCGAGCCGGCGCTCGACCACGCCACCGCGTTGCCGTCGGGATCGGAGATCAAGATGAGCGTGTTGTTGAACGTCGCCTGGATGTGCGCGATCCCCTGCGGCACGTTCTTCTTGACCTTCTTTTTCGTCTTCGTCTTACGCTGCTTGGCCATTCAGTTCGTTCCTAATGCCGAGCGACTTGCTTCTTCTTGATCGCCAAACCCTTCGGACCTTTCCGCGTGCGGGCGTTCGTCTTCGTCTTCTGGCCCCTTACCGGCATGTTGCGGCGGTGACGAAGCCCGCGGTAGGAGCCGATCTCGATGAGGCGCTTGATGTTCATCTGCACCTCCTTGCGCAGATCGCCCTCGACGCGTCCCTGTCGATCGATGACCTGGCGAATGCGGCTGACCTCCTGCTCCGTCATGTCCCTCACCCGGCGCTCCGGCTCGACCTTGGCACTGGCCAGGATGTCGAGCGCCCGGACGCGACCGATTCCGTAGATATCGGTGAGCGCGATATCGATGCGCTTCTCCAAGCGCAAGTCAATGCCGGCGATACGAGCCATCGCAATTCTCCTCTACGTCTCGCGGGCCGGTCAGGCCCCTGGCGGGAAGAATCCCCGCGCCATCACTTCTCTCTCGAAATCTCGTCGCGGTCCGTCCGATTACCCCTGGCGCTGCTTGTGCTTGGGGTTCTCGCAAATCACGTACAGCCGCCCGCGGCGCCGAACGATCTGGCACTTGTC
>CBDUAS010000372.1:0-4646 GCA_965365185.1 uncultured bacterium
CGACGTACCGAATGGTGTTTCGATAAGCGTAATGCTCGGTGACCTGCCAAAGCGCGTGCTCAACGAATCCTGCTTCCCCGGGCAGGCTGCCGACTCTGCCGCCGGCCAGCTCGCGCTGGCGGGCGTTCCCCCAGAGCTGCCACTTACCGAACACACCCGTTGCGTAACCCGCCTCCTGCAGGAGGTGCCCGAACGTCCGCTCGTCCGGATCGAGCAGACCGAATCCGATGTAGTTGCGGAAGTTGTACTTGCCGGTCATGAGCTGGACGCGCGACGGGGTACACAGCGGCGTGGCGTGCGCCTGGGTGAAGCGCATCCCCGTCGCCGCCAGCGCGTCGAGGTTTGGCGTCCGATACGAGGTGCCGCCGTTGACCCCCAGCGTCTCGTAACCCATGTCGTCCGCCATGATCAGGACGATGTTGGGGCGAGATTGGCCGGCCGACGCAGGTGTCGGCGACTGCCCGAGGGCTCCGCTGCTCACCAGTAGGAACAGGGCAAGGCGCAGCGCGGAAGAACCTCCGAATCGCTCCCTTGCCGATGCCGCCGCTGTCATCATCGAAATCTCCAGGCCCCTGCGAATCTCAGGCGCCGCGCAGGTAGCCGACCCCGAGGGTCACGAGAGCGATCAGGATCATCGGAAGCCAGACGCCGGCAAAGCTCCGGAACATCTCGAAGCTGCGCTGCACGAGGAGGGCGACGACAACGACGTCCAAGATGATCGCAACCGTGACGAAAGCCGCCGCGGTGACCGCGGGGCCTGTGTAAGAGAACCAGGTGAAATAGACCCAAGACAACGAACCGAAGATGGGCGGCACGGCGAGGGCGTGCACTTGTATGGCGCGCCGTTCGGACATGCTCGCCAGGCTCAGACCCATGACCGTCCCGCAGGCCGCCCAGCCGACGACCGCGTGAGCGAGCAAGACGGCGAAGTGCTGTGGCTGCATGGCTACGGCTTCGTGCTTTCCAACGGGCCCGCAAGCTGCAGGTCGGAGACTCCCGGAGCGGATTCGAGATCTGCGACGGGTGTGCTTGCGACACGGTCCGGCAGGTGAAGGCGCCACCATCGCTCGGCGCGCTCCGGAGTCCAGGGCTCGCTGAACGCGATGGTGGAGAGTCGGTCGATCAACTCGATAGCGTTTTGCGGGCGATCGTTCGGGTCCTTGGCCAGGCAGTCATGCACGATCTCCTGAAGCGGTGCCGGGATGTGTGTCTCGCTCCGTTCGCCGATTCGTGGCGGCTCCTGCTGGACGGGAGGCACGAGAACGCCAACCGGGCTATCCGCATCGAACACCGGGCTTCCGGTGCACAGCCAGAACGCGACGCAGCCGAGGGCATACAGGTCGGCGCGGCCGTCGATCTGTTGCTTTCCCAGCGCCATTTCCGGTGCGATATAGGCAGGCGTGCCGAGGATGTTGCCCGCGGCGGTCAACCCGGCCGCCTTGCCTCCCGGCTGGACGACAGGCTTTACCAGCCCGAAGTCGAGTACCTTGACGAAGTCGTACTCGAGGCCCTTTCGACACAGAAAGATGTTGCCGGGTTTGATGTCCCGATGAATGAGGCCGCGTTCGTGTGCCTCCGCCAGCGACTTGCAGGCGCCCGACAGGATATGGACGACGCGCTCCGCAGGCAGAGGGCCGAAATCACGTACCAGGGATTCGAGGTCGACGCCGTTCAGCAGCTCCATCGCGTAGTAGAAGGAGCCGTCGTTCGTGAGCCCGAAATCATGCACGTCGATGGTGTGCTGCGACTCGAGGAAGGCCGTGGCGCGGGCCTCGCGCTCGAAGCGCCTCAGCGCACCCGCTTCGGACGCCGCGAACGCCTGGCCGCTGATGAGCTTCACGGCCGCCGGCCGTGCCAGCATCTTGTGTTCGGCGCGCCAGACATCGCCCATTCCACCTCGACCGAGAAGCTCGACCAGCCGGTAGCTACCGAGCTCGCGCGCTTTGGCCACGTCCACGCCCAGGCCGTACACGACTCGCGAGCCCGCGTAGGCGAGAACGACGCAGAATACCGGTGTGATCGATGCCTGCACGTAGTGGAGGATGGGCACCGACATCGCCCCGGAAAGCTGGAGGGCGAGGAGCCCGACAGGCACGGTCGACGCCGCCATGAGCGCGGCGATCAAGGTCTGGGCGGGCGGGCTCGGGATCAGCAGTGGAAACGCAACGATGACGATGCTGGTCCAGGTGACATACAGCACGTTGCCCGTCGCGCGGTACTCGGCCAGCGGGAAGCCGAGCGAGACGACGAAACAGACCACCACCTCGTAGAACAAGCCCGAGTACAAGACGGCACGCACAGGAACACGGCGATCGCGGCAAACCGCGAACATGGCCGCCGAAGCCAGACCGTTGAAGGCGTAGACGCCGTACAGTACCTGCGTGGCTTCGTTCCCGAGCAACAGCTCGATCAGGATCGCGGCGACACAAAAACCGCAGAAGAGGAGGGCGACAAAGCGGAGGCGGGCTCGCGCCCTGTCGAGCAGCTCGACCGGGAGGTCACAAAAACTGCACGAGAACCCGCGCACCGGCGTTGCTGGTGACGCCAGCGGCCGGAGGGCTTCGGCGTGCTCGGCACCGGACTTCATGATCCGATAATTGTGTCCCAAACCTCGTGTCGACAACAGGTGCCGGAGTCGGTCCTACGCCATCGCGCACGATGTCGTCTTGAAGGCGGCCCATGAACGCGAATTGGCAGGTTTACCACCGTGTCGCTAGAATCCGCCCGGTCCCATACTCGAAGGGAGGAACGCCATGACGCCAGAGAGACGATGGAGGGAGCTCCAGCCGTTGTGCCGGCTCACGAGCCTGGTGCTCTTGCCTCTCGTCTTTGCGCCCGTGGCGTCGCTCTCCGCCCCGCCCCAGGTCCCCGAAGCGCCGCTGATGACGCGATGGGCTGCGGAGGTGTCTGCCGACAACGTCCACGCCGAGTACCCGCGGCCGCAGTTGGTCCGCGACGACTGGCTGAATCTGAACGGTCATTGGGAGTACGCGATCCGGCCGCGCGGAGGGAGCTCTCCCAGCGGCTTCGATGGCCGCATCCTGGTGCCGTTTCCCGTCGAGTCGGCGCTGTCTGGTGTCATGGAGCGCGTCGGGGACGACAACGAGCTTTGGTACCGGCGCCGTTTCGCCACGCCCGATCTTCCGGAGACGGATCGGGCGCTGCTGCATTTCGGCGCCGTCGATTGGCACGCCAGCGTCTGGGTCAACGATGTCGAGGTGGGCCAGCACCGGGGCGGCTACGACGCGTTCACGTTCGATATCACCGACGCTCTGATCGATGGTGGCGAGCAGGAGATCGTCGTCCGGGTATGGGACCCGACGGACGCGGGCTTTCAGCCGCGCGGCAAGCAGGTCAACGAGCCCCGGGGAATCTGGTACACGCCGGTCACGGGTATCTGGCAGACGGTGTGGTTGGAGACGGTTCCCGAGGTCTCGATCGCCGGCCTGGAGATGGTTCCGGACATCGATGCCGGAGCGCTGCGTGTCCGCGTTCGAGTGCGCACGACGGAGCGTCGGGGAGGAGAGGGCTCCGGGCTGACGCTGTACGCCGAGGTCCGCGATGGAACCCGGCCGGTAGCCACCGCGGTCGGAGACGCGGTATCCGGTGGTGCCGGTGGCGGCGGTGAGCTCGAGCTGGCGATCCCCGATGCGAAGCTTTGGTCGCCGGAATCCCCTTTTCTCTACGACCTCGCCGTCGAGCTCCGGCAGGGTGATGAGCTCGTCGATGCCGTCGACAGCTACTTCGGCATGCGCAAGATCGCGCTCGCTGAAGACGACGACGGCTTCGTGCGCTTGATGCTCAACAACGAGCCGCTGTTCCAGTACGGCACGCTCGATCAGGGGTGGTGGCCGGACGGACTGTACACGGCTCCGACCGACGAGGCCTTGCGGTCCGACATCGAGGTGCTCAAGCAACTCGGGTTCAACATGACTCGCAAGCACGTGAAGGTGGAGCCGGCGCGCTGGTACTACTGGTGCGACAAGCTCGGCCTGCTGGTGTGGCAGGACATGCCCAGCGGCGAGGATCCCGATCTCGAGCGATCAGCGGAGTCGGCGAGCAACTATTTGCGCGAGCTCGCGGAGATGATCGATCTGCTGCGCAACCAGCCCAGCATCGTCGTCTGGGTGCCGTTCAACGAGGGCTGGGGGCAGTTCGACACCGACGGAGTCCTCTCGTGGGTCAAGGAGTACGACCCGACGCGGCTGGTCGACGGCCCCAGCGGGTGGACCGATCGCGGCTCCGGCGACATCCACGACGTGCACGCCTACCCGGGCCCCGCCATGCCCGATCCGGAACCGCGGCGGGCGGCTGTGCTGGGCGAGTTCGGCGGGCTCGGCCTTCCCGTTGCCGGTCACCTGTGGCGGCAACGGGACAACTGGGGATATCGGACCTACGAGACCCGCGAGGAGCTGCAGTCCAACTACGAGCGCTTGATCGAGGATCTCTTGCCGATGATCGACGCCGGGTTGGCTGCCGCCATCTACACGCAGACGACCGACGTCGAGATCGAGGTGAACGGCCTGATGACCTACGACCGGGCCGTCGTCAAATTCGACGTCGAGGAGATGGCGAGGATCAACCGCCGGCTGCACCGCCGATAGGCGCGCCGCGGGATTCCCGTCCCCCAATTTCCGCCTACTCGT
>CBDUAS010000373.1:0-4637 GCA_965365185.1 uncultured bacterium
GCCCTTCACACCCGGCGGGTGAACGTCCTCGTCCGTGTCGGCGTGCGCGTGATGATGTCGATGGTGCCCCGCCCACCACAGCGGCCCCATCTGCGCCGCCGAGGTGCCGATCGCGGCGAGGGCGAACTGGAATGCGCGGGAAGTGCGATAGGTCTTGTGGCAGAAGTAGCGATGATAGCCGCCGGTGAGGCCGAACATGCGCACCGCCAACGTGACGAAGCCGACCGCGAGCGCAACCGGGCTGACGCCCGTCCACAGCACCAGGAAGCAGCCCAGGTGCACGATCAGAAACGGAATACTGGCAACGATGTTGATCGGGGCTTCTCTGCGCCGCTCCCGTGGATGAGTTGTTGCAGTTGCCATTTGCGCAGGTCTCCTGAATCCGGGCGTGCGCCCGCTATCCGCTCTTCGTGAGAACGAGTTGCAAGTCGCCGAGGGTCCGCGTCTGAAAGCCGGCCTCGCAGTAGCTGAAGTAGTAATCCCACTTGCGCAGGAACGAGTCGTCGAAACCCAGATCTCGCGCATCTTCGGCGTTGCGCGCGAGTGCTTTTCGCCATTCGCACAGCGTGTGGGCGTAGTGGTGACCGATGTCTTCGACGTTGGAGACGATCAACCGTGAAGACGCGGCGATCGACTCGGCCAGAGCCGCCCAGCAGGGGACGTGTCCGCCGGGGAAGATGTGCCGCTGGATGAAGTCGCAACCCTTCCGATAAGCGTCGTAGTATTCGTCGCGAATGGTGATCACCTGGACGACCACGCGGCCTCTCGGGCGCAGGAGCCGGTCACAGGCGGCGAAGTAGGGTCCGAGGTTGTCGTGCCCGACGGCCTCGAGCATCTCTACGGACACGATGCGGTCGAAGGTGCCTTCCGCCTGCCGGAAGTCTCGGAGTTGCACCGAGATCTTGTCCTGCAAGCCCGCTCGCGCGACGCGGTCCTCCACCCAACGCTTCTGCTCGTCGGAAAGGGTCAAGCTGGTCACGCGACACCCTGTTTGCCTCGCCGCGCTGATGGCGAGGCTGCCCCAGCCGCTGCCGATCTCCAGGACGTGATCACCGGGGTGAATCTCCGCCTTGTCGATCACCGCCTGTAACTTCAGCCGCTGGGCCTGCTCCAGGGTCTCACGGCCGGTGGGGAAGACCGCGCACGAATAGGTCATCGAGGAGTCCAGGAAGAGGCGAAAGAACTCGTTTCCCAGATCGTAGTGATCCTGTATGTTGCGACGGTTTCCGGCCACTGTGTTTCGCCGCGCCAGGTGGTAGGCACGGTTCAGGAGGCGGCGGGGCAGGGCGCTGGCCAGGTTGAGGTCGTCCATGTGTTCCCGGTTGCGGGCGAAGATACGGATCAAGCCCGTGAGATCGTCGCAGCTCCAATCCCCGTCGATGTAGGACTCGCCGAAGCCGACGTCGCCACCGGCGATGGTGCGCCAGAAGAAGCGAGGGTCGTGAACCGTGAGCGTGACAGGCCGCCCGTCGGCAGTATCTCCGAACGTCATCGCGGTGCCGTCGGGACCGATCAGCCGGATGCAACCGTGCCGCATGCGCGCCAGGTATCGGTGCACGAGCCGGGCGCCCCAGCGCCAGGCCGGGCGCCGGCCTGCGCGCGGTCCGGCTGCTGGCCCCGCTGTTGGCTCAATGGCTTCCATGCGTATCTCCGAGGTCGCTCGCGTGAGTGTCGCGCCGCAGCCAGTTCGGTGTCGAAAACTCGCTGATGTACGCCGGCCGCGACGCGGTGAAGGTCTGTTCGCTCCCTGGCGCCGGCTTGGCGAAGACCGGCAGCCCCTTCCGGTAGTGCAGCTTGTAGGCTTGCCACATGATGCGCGGCAGGGTCAGCGCCGTTGTCAGCGGGTAGGACACCGCGAGCCGTACCAGCGCGCGGTCGTCGAGGGTGCGTGCTGTGCCCATCAGGCGGGAGACGAACGACTTGTGGCCGTTGCGGCGGATGTCGATGCGCACGTCCAGGCGCTCGTCCAGCGGGTCGAAATGGAACTCGTAGCTACCCTCCATGTCGTTGAAGGGCGACACGTGGAACGACTTCGGCGTCACGAAGCCCAGGCGATTGCCGGATGCCGCTGCCTGGTGTGCGGGCAGAACGTAGACGTGTCCCTCGCCGAAGGTGTTGTTGACCTCCGCAACGATGCCGGACACGGCTCCCGCCTCGTCGTAGCAGTAGTAGAAGCTGACGGGATTGAAGGTATGCCCGGCAACGCGCGGCGTGGTCACCAGCTCGATCCGGTGCAGCGCCATGTCGGCGCCCGCCGCGTCGATGCGGCTCCCGAGCTTTTCGCGCAATCCGCCTCGCTCGTCGCCGAGGTAGTCTGCTTCGTGCAGCGAGAAGAGCCCACGCCGGTCGTGACCGAACAGGCGCAGCGCGGCATCCAGTTCGTCGAGCTCGTCGAGATCGACGGCAAAAACGAATGCCGGATAGCGAAACGCGTGTTCCACGGGCTCCAGGCGCGCGTGCATGATGTGGCCGACGTACAGGCGCGATCTCATAGCTCGATGCCGAACTGTGCGGCCACGGCAACGCCCGAGCGTACGGCGTCTTCGTGGAAGCCGTAGCCGAGGTAGCTGCCGCAGTAGTGGGTGTCGCCGGTGCCGCTCATGGCGCTGATGCGGCGCTGGGACTCCAGTGCCGCCTGCGTGAAGCAAGGATGCGAATAGCGGATGCTGGTGATCGTGCGGGAGGCATCGATGGCGTCTTCGGCGTTGAGCGAAACGAAGAACTGCCCTTCGGTCTGCAGGCCTTGAAGCCGGTTCATGTGATAGGTGACCGAAACCGGGGCCGTCTCGCCGGAGCCGGCGCCGCGCCGGTAGTTCCACGATGCCCAGGCCCGCCGGTTGGGCGGCATCAGCGTCGCGTCGGTGTGCAACACCGCGGTGCTGGAGTTGTAGCGCCAGACGCCGAGGGACTCGGACTCCTCGGGCCGAGGGTCTTCGAGAAGCGACAGCGCCTCGTCGGCGTGCACCGCGAGAACGACCCGATCGAACGCGCGTTCGGTGCCGTCAGCCTGCCTTACCATCACGCCTTTGGCGCTCCGGCGAACGCCGCGTATCTCGTGGCCGGTTTCGACCTCGCCGGCGAATCCGTCGATGAGCTTGCGAACGTAGGTCTTGCTGCCGCCGGGGATGGTCTTCCACGGGGGGCGCTCGCGCACGCGTAACAGGCCGTGGTTCTCGAAGAAGCGCAGCAGGCTTTCCGCCGGAAACTCCCGGATATCGTCCCGTGTCGCCGACCAGATGGCCGCCGCCAGTGGGAGCACGTAATCGTCTGCGACGGCGCCCTCGAATCCGGATGACCGCAGGAATTGCCCCAGGGTCTTCGTCCCCAGGTCACCGGAGTCCAGCCGAATGCGAGCCTCGGAGCAGAAGCGCAGGATGCCGCGGATGAGCCTCCAATACGAGGGGCTGACCAAGTTGCGGCGCTGCGCGAACAGGCCGTCGAGGCTGGTGCCGGCGTACTGCAGGCCACTCTCGACCGAGTGATAGCTGAAGCTCATGTCGCTGTATCGCGCCGATACCCCCAATTGACCGATCAGCCGGTTGAATAGCGGGTAGTTGTCGTCGTTGAAGACGATGAATCCGGTATCCACCGGCGTGCCTGCGTCCGGCCCGTGCGGGACTTCCACGGTCTTGACGTGTCCGCCGGGCTGCGGGTCGCGCTCGAAAAGGGTGACCGTGTGGGCTCGCTGCAGCACGTGGGCGGCCGTGAGGCCGGCAGCGCCGGCGCCGATGATCGCGATCCTCAGAGGATCTCCTTCAGAGCCGACCATCAGGGAGTCTCTTCGGGACCGGCAGAGCGCCGTGGTTTCGGTGGCCAGGGAATGAAAGCGCTCGTTCGTTCGATGTACTCGCGGTACTCGGGACGTCGCTCCGAAATGTCGCGTTCGAGCATGGCGACTCCCGACACTTTGACGAGGAAGAAGGTCATCAGCAGCGGGCTGAAGATCGTCCACCATCCGCCCGGGACGGCAAGAGCGACGCCGAAGATCCCCCACCACACCAGGGCGTCGCCGAAGTAGTTGGGGTGACGCGTGTACGCCCACAGGCCACGGTCCAGCACCTTGCCCTTGTTGGCAGGGTTGGCCTTGAAGCGCCGGAGTTGGTGGTCTCCGACCGCCTCGAAGAACATGCCTGCCGCCCAGATCACGAAGGCGACCGCGTCGACGGCTGTCAATGCCCGTGGCGCCGACGCCGTTGCCACCAACTGAATGGGCATGGAGATGATCCACATGAGGGTTCCTTGGAGAAGGAAGACCGTTCCCAGGCTCACCCACCAAAACGCCGCACCCCAGTGGTCTCGCATGGCGCCGTAGCGGCGGTCTTCACCCTCGTGGAGATTGCGTCCGAGTAGGTGCAGGCCCAGCCGTAGGCCCCAGACGGCAACCATCGCGGTGATCAGCAGGCGCCGTGGTTCGAAGCCTTCACCCACGAGGTAGGCGGTGGCCGCGATCAGCACGAAGCCCGGACCCCAAAACGGATCGACAACGCTGGCATCCCGGCGCACCAGGCTGACCACCCACAACAGCACCACAGCGCTGAGGGTGATGAGCGCCGTCGTCACCAGAACTGCGGGCTGGTCCCCGATTTGCTGCATGGCTACCTCACGCTGCCTGCTCGCGGCCGTTGCCGGCGTGCCCC
>CBDUAS010000374.1:0-4610 GCA_965365185.1 uncultured bacterium
ACGTGGCCCGGGCCCGCCTGTCGAGAAACTCCTGCTTGTAGCCGACCTCCACCTGCTCGCCCTCCTCCGGCTTCAGGTCCCCGGTCTGCACGCGTGGTGCCGGCGGGGCGAACGAACGCGAGTAGTTGGCGTAGATCGAACTGTGGTCGGTGGCGACGAACACGGCGCCGAGCATCGGCGACGCCTTCGTGTCCGTGCGCGAGACCTCGTTGCGTGCGTCCTCGAAGTCGATGGCGTCGAGGCGAGCACCCGCGAGGACCTGAAACCGGTCGTGCAGGCCGACCTGATCGACGATGTACGGAGCGACGATCAGGGCGCGGGAGTCCCCCGCCTGGCCGAACTGCGGCAACAGCACCGGCGGGCCGGGGGTTGGCGCTCCGGGATCTGAAAGCGGCACATCGGGCAGGAATCCGACGTCGAGGGTGAACACGTCCGCCTGGCGGGCGAGCTCGAAACCCACCAGCAGATTGTGGCCGATCGATCCGGTCGAGCCGCTGACAACCGCCTCGAGCTGATTGCCGACCCAGTCCTGGCGGTCGTCGAGCACGACCAGCGAGCGGCTCACAAGGAGGTTGCCCGTGGGCCGGAAGAACGGATCGACCTCCGGAATCACACCGTTGAAGAGCGTTCCGATCGACTCCCAGGAAAGGCCGCGGTACGAGAACTTGTTGCGCAGCGTGACGCTGTCGCCAAGGCGGTTCTGGTAGTCCGACTGAAAGCGGTAAACGTCTTGGGCGGAATCGTCGATTGCGGACTGGTAGCTGTTCGTGCGTGGCACCGACGGTACCTCGCCGAACGCCAGGGGAAGACCGCTGTCGGGAAAGTAGTCTGCTGATACGTACTCGAAATTGAAGTTGAGCGACGCCGTATCGTCGATCCGCCAGGTGGCTGCCGGGTTGACGGCGAACGTACGCCCCTCGATACGGTCGCGGTAGCCCTCGGTGTCGCGAAACACCGAGTTGACGCGGACGAACAGATCGCCGTCGCTATTGCCGTAGTTGAAATCGCCGGCGGCCTCGATCCAGTTGAAGCGACCGAGGTGGGCGCGGGCACTCCCGAGCGTGCGCGGAACCGGCTGTTTGCGCACCAGGTTCACCGTTCCCGCCAGAGGGTTGCTGCCGTAAAGGAAGCCGCTGGGACCCTTCAGAACCTCGACGTTTTCGACGTTGTAAAGCTCGTAGAACGTGGTTTCCGGCTCGGCGGCGCCGTCGGTCATCACGAGCGCGCTCGAAAGCGAGTCGAATCCGCGAATCAGGAAGAAGTCGTTGACGCCGTTACCCGGCTGGACGTTGACGTTGCTGATGTTGCGAAGCGCCCCGGCGACCGTGGTGTCGTACTGCTCCTCCATCAGTGCCGGGGTGACGGTGCCGACGTTGAACGGCGTCAGCAGCAGCGAAAGGGGCAGCTTGGAGGCGATGGTGTTCGAGCTCGGCACGTAGGGCAGTCCGCCCTCGACCAGGATGAACTCTCGCGCCTGGCCGCGACGGTCGGCTTCCTGCGTCTGTTGCGGCTCTGTGGCGGAGCTACCGGAATCAGTCGACTGCGCTGCTCCCGGCGCGGAGCCGGAAAGGGCCAGGGCGACCATCAAGATGCGGAAGATCGTCTTCATGTCAGGTGTATCGTGCGTGTTGAAACTCTGGAGAGTAGAACTCGGGCAACAGGGAGTCGACGCGCAGTAGCCCTTCAGGGGTCAGGCTCACGAGATCTTCTTCGATTTCGAGCATCCCCCGTTCCCTCAGTCTAGTCAGCGGCCGTTCGAATTGCGCGAGGATGTCTGCACCGAATTTTTCACCGAAGTAGCTCGGCCGAATCCGACCGAGCTTGAGCTGCAGGATGACCTCGCGGGTCAGGCGTTGTTCGGGAGTGGTGGCGAACGCGCGAAAGACCGGCAGCTCGGCTTTCCGGATGGCTTCGAAGTACTCTCCCCATTGCGGCGTATTCTGCACGTGCACCCCGCTCATGTGCCCGAACGACGACACGCCGAGCGACACCATGTCCGCGCCCTCCCAGAGGGCGCTGCGGTACACGAAACGGGCGTTGGGACTCTTTACCATGGTGTACGCGCTGGAGATCTCGTACCCGGCGGCGGCGAGTCGCTCGAACGCATAGGCATGCCACTCGCGCTTGGTCTCCCAGTCGGCCAGCGGTACGTCGAGCTCTCCCTCGAAGAACTGCTTGGAGAAACGCGTATTGAACGGCAGCTCCATCTGGTAGACGGTCACCATGTCCGCGTCGACGTCGATGGCGCGATCGACGGTTTCGCGCCAGGTCTCCCACGTTTCCCCCACCATGCCGGCGATCAGGTCGATGTTGATCTCGGCGAAATCCGCCTGGTGCAACCACGGGACTACCCGGTAGATCTCCTTGGTCACGTGTGCCCGACCATTGAGCTCGAGGATGTCGTCGTCGAAGTTCTCCACCCCGAGGCTCAGGCGAGACACCCCGATGCGGCGGATTGCTTCGACCTTGGACTGGCTCAGGGTCCCCGGCTCGCACTCGAAGGTGACCTCTTGCGTGCCATCCCAGGGAGTTGCTGACTTCAGGCGGGCCACCAGGTCTTCGAGGTGCTTGACCGAGATGTAGGAAGGCGTGCCGCCGCCGAAGTACACGTATTTCAGCGGACGCCCCTCAATGGCCCTCCTGTGGGCGTAGAGCTCATTCTCGCGCACCAGGGCGTCGATGTAGTCGGTTACCTGTTCGGCGTTCTTGTCCGTGTAAACACGGAAGTAGCAGAACTTGCAGCGCTTGCGGCAGAACGGAATGTGGATGTACTGACCCAAGGGGACCCCGGGTCGCGGCGCCGCGTCGAGAACTTCGTGGTAGTCCTCCAGGTGCTCGGAATTCCAGAACGAGTACGCCGGATAGTTGGAAACGAAGACGCTACCGACCTCGGTACCGCCGTCGAGGTCGCGACGGCTGGTCGCTGGCTCGGCTTTCACCGGATCAGTCATGGCGTCGGCGCGGGTCCGCGGTCGTCGACCGGAAACCCTCCGAGGGCGGTTCCGCGAGAAGGCCTGGGCGAGCCCGTCGGTCGCCGGTCCGGGACGCGGCAAACGCATACATCTGCCCGTCTTCGGTGCCGATCACCAGGCGCCCCTCGGCGATCGCCGGGGATGCAATGATCGAGGAGCCAGTGTCGAACTGCCACACGACGCCGCCGGTGGAGACGTCAAGGATGGTGATCTCACCGGTGCTGGCTCCGAACACGACGCGCTCGCCGAAGATAACCGGCGAGCTGTCGATGCGCGCACGCATGCGATACGTCCACAACGGAGCTCCGGATTCGGCGTCGATGGCGTGCATCATCTTGTCGCGGCCGCCGATCAGCAGCCGGCCCTCGGAGACCGCAGCGGAGGAGTAGTAGGGAAACTTGCGCTGCGGGTGCTCGTACGCCCACAACAACTCACCGGATTCGAGATCGAGAGCCAGCACCTGGTTCTCGAACGTGCCGAAATAGGCCACACCGTCGAGCACCGCCGGGCTGCTGCCCACGTAGGCATACACCTGCACCTCGGACACGACGTCGCCGCTTGCCAGGTCGATGCTGCGGCAGAAACCGTCACAACCCACCGAAATCACGCGGCCGTCGACGATCGCCGGCGTGCCGTTGACGTAACCTTGCGTGGTGATCTTCCAGGCGAGTGAGCCGTCCGCGGCCTCCAGCGCGTAGATGCTGTTGTCGTAAGAGCCGAACACCAGCTTTCCGTCGGCGTAATTGGCCGCCGAGAGGATTCCGGCGCCGGTCGAGTACACCCACCTCGGCTCGCCGGTGACGGCGTCGAGCGCGTGGAACTCGCCCATTTCGTCGCCGAAATAGACGACGCCGTCGAACACCGACGGCGACGATCTCACTTCGGCGCTCGCCTGGTATTTCCACAGCTCATTTCCGGTCTGCAGGTCAAGAGCATAGAAGAAGGTGTCCAGCGAGCCGAAGTACACGCGGCCGTCGACGATTGCTGCGGTCGATTCGATGCTATCGCCCGCCTCGAACATCCACTGCGGCTCCAGCGAGTCGCCGAGGGCCCCGGGGGGCAGAATGCCGTTGAGCGCGGCGTCCCGACGGAAAAGACGCCAGGCGTCCTGCTGTCCCGGGCTCCAACCGCCGCGGTTGACGGCGGCGGTTACCACACTCGACGCGGCGAGCACGAGCGCGCACATGGCGAGGGCGGCTCCGCGGAGATGTTGGCGAGATCGGCGAGTGGACATCATCGTTCAGAAGGCGGCTCGGTACAGGTTCAACAGGTCGGATTCCGTCACCGGTCGAGGATTGAACCCGGCGGTCCACTGCGTCGCCGCCTCGGCGGCCAGCTCGGGCAGCGCCTCGCGGTCGACGCCGAGGGCCGCGAGCCGGAGGTCGCGACCGTCCGTCGCGCGCAACCGCTCGACGGCTTCGATCAGTGACGGCGACAGCGAATCGTACAGGTCCGCGACCGTTTCCGCGTTGAAGCGGATCACGGCCGGGAGCATCGCGGCGACGGCGATCCCGTGGGTGATGTCGAAACGCGCGGTCAGCGGATTGGCACAGGCGTGCGCGGCACCGAGCATCGAGCACTCGATCGCGGCGCCGGCGAGGTAGGCGCCCACCTGCATGTGGCCGCGGCCGATGAGGT
>CBDUAS010000375.1:0-4579 GCA_965365185.1 uncultured bacterium
CGTTCGTCGTCTGTATCTTGCGTGCTTCTTTCGTCGCCACCGCCGGTTTCTGCCGCCGCTTCCTCTGTCTCGGTCTCGTCGGTTTCGGGGTCGCGTACGAGCAGCGCCAGGCGGCGCGAATCCGGCGACCACGCCATGCCCGAGACCCCTTCGGCGAGATCGGTGAGCTGCCGCGCCTCACCGCCGCGTCGGGGCAGCAACCACACTTGTGTCTTGTCGCCCCCCCGGGCCGAAAGGAAGGCCAACCAGCGACCGTCGGGACTCCAACGTGGGCTCGTCTCCGGCTTGTCGCTGGCCGTCAGGCGCAGCGCCTCACCTCCCTCGATCGGTGCCATCCAGACGTCGGTGTCGGAGCTGTCCTGCGCCGCGTCGAGTCGTGACACGGTGAATGCAACCCAGTCGCCTTCCGGGCTCAAACGCGGGTCGCCGACTCTCTGCAGATTGAAGATGTCGTCGACCGTGAGCAGCCGCCGCGACTCCTGCGCCGGGAGGCCCGGCGTCGCGACCGCGAGCGTCGCGAGCAGCGTGATCGCTCGGACGCCCGTACGGTGGGCTGTCGTCAGCCTGCGGGACCTCAGCCAGCGGGACCTCGTCATGTTCGGGCTCCTTGTCGACAAGCGTTCGGACTGTCGGATACCGCAGGCCGATCTTGCCAGCTTTCCGCGCGGGAGGGAATGACGACGACGGCGACCGTGGCACCATGTTCTCATGAGCTCCAAGCGCCTCCGCGACATCGCCGCCATGCTGCCCGCCGCCGCCGGCGTCTACCTTTTCAAGGACGAGAAGGGGAGGGCGATCTACGTCGGCAAGGCCAAGAGCATCCGCGACCGCATCCGGTCGCACCTCTCCGGGGCGCATACGCTGGGGCCGAAGCAGGAGGCCATGCTGGCCGAGGCGGTGGACATCGACGTCATTGTCACCGACACGGACCTCGAGGCCCTGGCTCTCGAGAACAGTCTTATCAAACAGAACAAGCCCCGCTACAACGTCTTGCTGCGCGACGACAAGCAGTATCCCTACCTGCGCATGGTGGTGAGCGAGCGTTTTCCGCGTTTGCAGTACGTGCGTGGCGCGAAGAACGACGGCGAGAAGTACTTCGGGCCCTATGCTCCGGCGAGCAGCGCGCACATGACCCAGCTCCTGGCGTATCGCTACTTCGGCGTGCGCCCGTGCAATATCGATATCGACGGCTCGTGGGAGCGGCCGTGCCTCTACTACGACATCGGCGAGTGCGCCGGCCCCTGCGTCGAGGCGCTCTGCGACGAGGCGCAGTACCGCGAGCGCGTCGATCAGGCGCTGCTGTTCCTCGACGGCCGCGGAGAAGACCTCGGCGCTGATCTCGAGGTGAGGATGAACGAGGCCGCCGCCGCTCAGGAGTACGAGCGCGCTGCCCACTACCGCGACCTGCTCAATGCCGTGCGCCTCACGGCACGCGATCAGAAGGTCGCATCGACCTCGCTGGACGACCGCGATCTGTTCGCCTTGCACCGTGTCGGCGACCGCGTGGCGCTTCAGGTCTTCCTCATGCGCCGTGGCATCGTCGTCGACCGAAAGGAGTTCTTCTGGGACAGCGTCGGCGAGACCGACGACGGTCATCTACTGGCGACCTTCCTGCAGCAGTACTACCACGGCGAGCAGTATTTTCCGCCGGAGGTCTGCGTGCCGTTCGCGTTCGCCGAGCAGGACACCATCGAGAGCTGGCTGCGCCAGCAGCGCGGCGCGGCGGTGCAGGTGGTCGTGCCGCAGCGCGGCGAGAAAAAGCGCCTGATGGAGCTGGTGGCGAGCAACGCCGAGCTCGCCTTTGCCGGCCGCTACGACCGCAGCTCCGACGAGGCCGGCGCCAGAACCTTGCAGGAGCTCATGGACTTGAGCAGCCCGCCGGAGGTGATCGAGTGCGTCGACATTTCCAACACCCAGGGGGGCGAGATGGTCGCGGCGCTGGTGCGCCTGCGCGGTGGCCAGACCGACAAGAGCGGCTACAAACGATTCAAGATCCGCGGCCTCGATAGCCCGGACGACTATCGCGCCATCGCCCAGGTCGTCGAGCGCCACTTCAAGCGCGTCGTCTCCGGCGATCGACCGCCCCCCGACCTGCTACTGATCGATGGGGGGCGCGGCCAGCTCAACGCCGCCCGGCACGAGCTCGACGCCCTCGGCATGTCGGCGCAGCCGCTCGCCTCCATCGCCAAGGAGCAGGAGATGCTCTACTTCGGTGAAACCGGCTTGCCCGTGCCGCTGATGCGCTATCCGGAGGCCATGCGGTTGTTGCAGCGGGTGCGCGACGAAGCCCATCGCTTCGCCATTGCCTATCACCGCAATCTGCGCCAAAAGCGCGTGCGGGAATCGGTGCTCGACGACATTCCCGGAGTCGGGCCGAAGAAGAAGCATCGGCTGCTGCGCGCGTTCGGCTCGGTAAAGAGGATCCGCGAGGCAAACGAGCGCGACCTGGCGGCCGTTGTCGGTCCGAAGACAGCGGAGCGCATCCGAGAGGCCTTGCGCCACGTCGAGTAGCGCCGCGTGGCGCGGAGGTCTGACGCTGGATGTCGCCGTCGACCCGTCCCTTCGAGCCGGCGGCATCGCCGCAGGTCTCCACAGGGAGCCGTCTTGGCCGGATTGGTGTCGGATCGTGGCAGGTTCGATTTGGCACCCCCAACCCGTCGGCCGAAAGTTGCCAGGTTGGGCAACAAAGCCCGGCATCGGGTCGTGAGAACCGATGCCGGGCCCGAGCTGCCGTGATCGCTCGCTATTTCCTCGCGGGCGCGAAATGCCGGATGTCGCTGAGCGCACCGGTGCGCTTGGACTTGGGCTCGAGGACTGCCTTCACCCGCATACCGATCTCGACCTCGCCGGGATCGCAGCCACCGACCCAGTGAACCAGGCCGCCGTCGGCGCCGTCGATTCGGATCAGCGCCAGCACCCGTTGCTCTGCCTCCTCGCCGTAGACGGTGAAGGTATCCACCGTGCCCCCCGGGCCGACCTTCACCCATTTGTCGATCGGAGCCAGCGTATCCGAGTCGTACAGCCGGGGTGGCAACGTGGGAAGCTCGTTGCCGCGGTGGAGTGTCGCGCTGATGTGTCCCTTGTCACGCAGGCGCTTGAAGAACTCCTCGCCGGCGACGCCCATGGTGTACTTGTGTCCCATGGGGATGTTGCCGTGCCAGGCGCGCGCGTCGACGTTGCGGAAGTCGCGTGGGAAGCCTTTGCTCATGGCTACTTACCCCCCTTTCTGCGGCCCTTTTCGAGGGGACGGAAGTAGAGGATGTCGGTGATCGCACCCTCACGCTCGTCTTCAGGCTTCCACACTGCCTCGACCTTCATGCCGATCTCGACGTCGTCGGGATCGACCTCATCGAGCATGTGCAGGATGCCCATCCCCGGCGAAGCGCCATCGAGCTCGATCACGGCAGGCATCAGTGGCTCCTCGCGTCGGGTGGCGTCCCAATTGACCATCGACAGGGAGAACGTGTTGATCGTCCCCGTTCCCGGAAGCGCCCGCAGGTCGTCGATCGGCGTCCAGCTCAGCTCGTCGAAGGTGCGTGGCGGGACCACCGTGCGATCGCTCCCGGGGCTGTAAGACGCCAGCAGGTGGCCGTTCTTCAGGCCGTCGAGGTAGGCGGAGATCGCCACTCCGGCGTCCCAGTCGTACGCGACGGTGTACTCGTCGTCCCAGGTGATGACCCTGCCGCCGTAGAAGTCACGGCCGGAGATTGGCGTGCCCGGAAACTCGGCGTCCATCGGCGCAGGACGCTTGGCGTAGTCGGTGGAGCCGCGGGGCAGGGCCGGCGCGGCGGCGCGCTTCGGCTGCTTCGCCGTGGCCGCTTTCGGCTTGCTCTTGGTCGCGGCGCGCTTGGTCGCTACCTTCTTCGTCGCGGCCGATCCTTTGGCCGCCGTCTTTCTGGTCTTCTTCTTCGCAGCGCTCATGATCTCATCACCACCACGGTTCCGACCTGCATCAGGTCACCCCAGGCTTGCGCCAAACCGGTTCGAGGTCGGCCCGGCACCTGGCGGGCGCCCGCCTCCTCGCGTAGCTGCCAGAAGAGCTCGCACAGCTTCATCAGGCCGGCGGCGGCGATCGGGTTGCCGACACCGAGCAGACCGCCCGACGGGCACGACGGCATTGCTCCGTCGCGGTCGAAGACGCCGTCGGCGAGAAGCTGAGGCGCCTGGCCGCGATCGGCGAGCTGCAAGCCCTCGAGGTGGTGCAGCTCCTTGTAGGTGAACGGGTCGTACGGCTCGACGATATCCACTTCCTTTCGGGGCTCGCGGATCCCGGCCATCTTGTACGCGGCACGCGCGGCCGTCTCCACGTAACGCGGGTACGCGAGGTCGCGTGTCGCCCAGTAGGCCGTGTCCAGTGCCCAACCCACGCCATCGACCCATACCGGCTTGTCGGTGACGCGGCGAGCGACGCCCTCGGCGGCGAGGATGATGGCCGCGGCTCCGTCACTCGTGGGGGAGACGTCGAGGCGGTTGACCGGCCAGGCCATCACTTCGGACTCGAGCACGTCGTCGACCGTCAACGAGGCGCCGAGCTGAGCGCTCGGATCCAGGGGGAGGTGCGGTTCGATCGCCATCATCG